>CAYNYN010000300.1:0-4751 GCA_964401445.1 uncultured Saprospiraceae bacterium
CCGCCGCCGATCGAGGAATGAGGGTTGAGACGCGCTGCGCTCGCGACGATAGACGATGGACGATAGACGATGGACGATGGACGATGGACGATGGATTAGCTATAATGAACGTCGTCACGGTGTCATCGCAACAGGGTCACCTCGCCCTTCAGCACCTCCTCGCGGCCGTTGAAGCGGTAGGTCAGTTGCCAGACGTACACGTCGGATGGCGCCGGCTTGCCGCCGACGGTGCCATCCCATGACGGCTGGGCGGCATTGTCGAAGACGACGCGGCCCCAGCGGTTGTAGATGCGGAAATCGACGATCTCGATGGCCTCGGAATAGATGACCTCGAAGCGGTCGTTGACGCCGTCGCCGTTGGGCGTGAACAGGTTGGGCAGCTCGATGGTCGTCTGCCGCACCACCACCGGTATTTTCACCTCACCGCTGCAGCCGTACTGGTCGTGCACCAGCAGCGTGAAGACCAGCTGCACGAAATCCGTCTCCACCTCGGGCGCCACGAGCTGCAGCATCGGCACGATGGTCACGCCCAGCTCGTTGCCCTCGGCATCGAGCCAGGTGTACTCGGGGCCGGCCAGCACCTCGGGCGTCGTGTATCCGTGCAGCTCGAAGGGTTGCCCCTCGAATACCGTGTCGGGTATGGCCACGGCGCTGTCGAGACTGAAGGGTGAGATGAGCTGCACCCAGACCGAGTCTTCCACCACGCCGCAGGGCGTGAGCAACTGCACGGTGTATTGGGTGGACGCCAGCGGCGTCACCACCACCTGCTGACCATACAGGCTGTCGGGCAGCCAGAGGTATTCGCCTTGCGGCAAATCGGAGGTGGCTTCCAGCAACACCGCTTCGCCGCGACAGATGTACTGGTCGGGGCCGGCATCCACGGTCGCCTCGTCGGCGACGTGCACGGTGACGGTGTCGCGCAGTGGGCTGCAGCCCGGATAGCGGATCTCGAGGTAGTAGCTGGTCGTCGTCATGGGCTGCACCACCGGCGCGGGCTGCGTCGATTGGAAGGTGCCGTTCGAGGCTGTCCATTGGTAGAGGAAGGTGGTGTCCGGCGCCAGGTTGAGCACCACCTGCTCGCCCAGGCAGATCACCGGATCGGCGGGCAGCTGCCATTGCGGCACGGGCAGCACGACCACCTCGACCTGGGTCGAGTTGGGACAGCCGTTCGCCTCGGCCTCGACGGTGTAGGTAGTGGTCTGCGCAGGGGTGACCACCGGCGTGGCACAATCGGTGCAGCTCAGCCCCTCGGCCGGCGACCAGCTCAGGTCGGCCGGCTCGCTGGTGCTCACCTGCAGCTCGATGCTCTCGCCCGGGCACAGCTCGGGCTGCATGGGCGTCACCTCGACCAGCACGATGGGCTGCACCTCGACGAGCGCCGTGCTCGTGTCCACGCAGAAGCCGTTGCGCGCGATGCGCAGGTAGCGCGTCGTGGTGTCGGGCTGCACCACCAGATGGTACAGGCTGTCGGGCGACTGCTGGCCGTTGAGGGGCAGCCACTGGAACGTCAGATCCATGAAGTGGGCCGGCTCGTAGAGCGGCGAACTGAGGATGACCATCTGCCCCTGACAGATGAGCGTGTCGGCCGGCATGATGGCCATGTTTTGCGGAAGCGAATCCACGCCGATGAAGACCGAGTCCAGCCGCACGCACTGGTCTGTCTGTGCTTTCGCAAAATACCACCCGGTGCCCTCGGGGATCAATACGGCGGTATGGCCGGTCGTGTCGATGAGCTGGTGATCGGGCGGAAAGATCCACTCGAGCGCGGCATCGGCAGGGAAGACATTTGCCGAAAGGCTGAGCGTGTCGCGGCTGCAATGGCCCAGCGTGTCGGGCAGCCCCAGATCGACCTGGATGGCCGACACCTGTACGCGCACCGTATCGCTGCGGACACAGCCCCCCCGCTGCGCCGTCAGCACGTAATCGGTGGTGCCGGCAAGGGGGAAAGCCACGGTATTGGGATCGGTCGGATCGGCGAGTCCCACCTGCGGCGACCACGCGTAGCTGACGTCGGGCTCGGGCACCAGCGAGGACAGCACCACGGGATAGCCCTCGCAGACCATGGTGTCGGGCGCCACGGCGATTTGCGGCAGCGCCACCACCTCGACGTGCACGCTGTCGGTGGCCGGCATGGGGCATTCGCCATTGGTGGCCGTGACGTAGTAGGTGGTCGTGGCCGCGGGCACCACGGTCGGGTTCGGCTCGGTGGAGCTGAAGCCTGCCGGCACCGAGCTCCACTCGATGGCCACGTCGGGCGCTGCCGTACCGCCCAGCGCCACGGGCTGCCCCTCGCAGACGGACGTATCGGCCGCCACCTCGAACTGCGGGGCCTGCTGCGGCAGCACGGTCAGCACCATCTGGTCGGTGAAGCTGCAGGTGGGCCCGATGGCGGTGACGGTATAGGTGAAGGTGCCGGGCTGGGTGGCCGTGATGATCGGGTCGGGGCAGTCGGTACAGCTCAGCGTGCCTGCCGGGCCCTGCCACAGGTACGTCAGTCCGGCGAAGCTGCTGCCCGCCACCACCTGTATGTCTTCGCCCAGGCAGACGGTGCGGTCGGGGCCGGCATCGGCCGTGAGCATGTGCACCGTGACCGGCAGGGTGTCGGCCTGGCAGATGCTGTGGATGGCCACGTGGTAGGTGGTCGTCTCGTTGACGGTCGCCACGGGGTCGGGGCAATAGATGCAGCTCAGCCCGTCGGCCGGGAACCACTCGTAGTACTCGCCCCCGCTGGCCAGCAGCTGGGCCGGCTCGCCCGGACACACCACCGTGTCGGGGCCGGCAGCGAACTGTATGGGCACGGCGTCGAGCACGCCGGGCGTGGTGGCGCTGAAGTCGATGGCCACGGCCCCCGAGACGATGTTGCCGCCCCAGTCGTTGACGAGCACGAGGTACACCTCGCCCTGCTGCACGGGGATGGTGGACACGAAATCGTCGCCGCCGGCATCCTCGCACTCGTCCGTGACGTCGAGGCCGGTGACGGGATGCACGTCGGCCAGGCCCGTGGGGTCAGCCCCGGCCGCATACGAGCTGCGGATGGGGGCATTGTTCATGGCGTAGTCGCAGGCTAAAGCGATATCGGGCAGGGGCCCCCACACCTGAAAGTCGACATCGGAGGCTTCGGCGGGGTTGGCGGCCTGCATGGTGAAGCCGAACTGGCCGTCGGCCTGCGCCTCGAACCAGAAGAAGGTGTAGTTGAGTGGAAAGAAGGTGCCCCAGCAGCCGATGTTCACCTCGGGATCGATGAAGTCGGGATCGCCCTGGCCGGGCCCCACCGTGATGACGGCAGGCAGCGCGCCACAGCCGTTTAGCGAAAGCGCCTCCGCACAGTCGGCAGCCGAAGGGAAGACCACCGGGCAGTCGGCATAGTCGATCACGATATCGAAGGGCGTGCAGTTGGACGCATTGTCCACCACGATGTAGTAGGTGCCGGGCTCCTCGAGGAAAGCCGAGTTGATGGCCGGGTCGGTCTGGCCGAAGCCGCCGCCCGACTGGGCGATGCACTCGCTGGCTGCGCTCGGGCAGGCTGCATAGATGCCCACGCCCGTGGCTTCGAGCGTGCCCGTGAGCTGCACCGAGATGCACTCCTGCCCGGGCGACACGTAGGTGAACACGTAGTCTTCGCCACCCAGCCAGTTGTTCTGGTTGCAGGGGCCGTCGGCCACCGAGTTGCCGGCAAAGCAGGTGCTCAGATCGCTCATGGCAAACGGCAGCGCAGGCACCTCGATGGGCTCGGCACACGACACGATGGGCGGCACGTCGCACGCGACGGGCGCACAGGTCCACTCCATCTCGAAGCCGCTTTCCGTGACCGAGCCGTCGGAGGTGAACTGCAGCGTGACGCACGGGCTGTTGATGGAGATCTCGAAATCGGTGCCCGAGCCGTCGAGGGCATACACCTGCGGGCTCGTGACGTCGGCACCGGCGAAGATGTTGAGGGCGTCGAAGCCGTCTTCTATGGAAAAGGTGGGGAACAGCAGGGTGATGCACTCGGTATAGTCCTGCGGGCAGATGGTGAACGTCAGGTTCTCGCCGTTGCCGTAGTCGGCATCGGGGCCGCCCGAGTCGTAGAGGGTGCCGGTGCAGGTCTGCACCAAGGGCACGTCGCCCATGTTGACGGCCGGCACGTACTCGCTGACGCAGAGCGTGAAATCGCCCCAGTTGGGCGTGGCCGAGGCGCTGTAGTCGTTGATGCGCAGGAAGTAAGTGATGCCGGGTGTCAGGCCCAGCAGGTCGATTTTGACGGAAGTCGCGCCGGCATCGCTGGTGGCGCAGGCCAGCTCCTGCAGACCGTCCAGCACGCAGTCGCCCCGATACACGGCGATCTGTGGCTGCACGATGCCGTCGGACGCGCCCGTGCCCGTCACCGTGACGGTGAAGTCGAGCACGCTGCCGTCGGCCGGCACGGTGAAGCTGAACCACACGTCGCGCGGCACCACGCCGCTGTTGAAGCAGGCCGGGATGTTGAAGTCGGGATTGCTGAAGACGGTGCTCTGCGAGGCGCCCACATTGGTGAAGGTGTCCGAAGGACAAACGGGCGCTTCGCCCAGGTCGATCAGGCCGGCACAGTCGTCGTTCTGCGGCTGGGCATGGAGGGCGAAGGAAGCGAGGGCACAACCGAGGAGGGTGAGGATCCAACTTTTCATGAAGCTCTTTTTGCGGCTTTCGCCAAATGGTCGGGCGCCTCCAAGTTCACGAAAACGCGTCGTCCGACCAACTTACGCCTTGATTTCTGGCGGCAAGACGTCATTTTT
>CAYNYN010000301.1:0-4730 GCA_964401445.1 uncultured Saprospiraceae bacterium
AGCACGAGCCTGACGACGACCAACTGCATCGTGCCCTGCACGATGAGCAACCTGCAGGTGGCCATTGCGGGCGCTTCGCCCCAGACGCACGAAGTCGAAGTGAAGGATTTCGAGTTCGTGCCCAAAGACGTCACCATCGCCGAGGGCGATACGGTGCGCTGGGTGTGGACGGGCGCCATTCAGCACACCTCCACCTCGGATGCCACGAGCGGCCCCGAGGTGTGGGACAGCGGCCTGCTCGGCCAGGGCGCCACCTTCAGCCACGGCTTTCAGACGCAGGGCACCCATCCGTACTACTGCATTCCGCACGGTGCGCCGGGCGGCGTGGGCATGGCGGGCACGGTGGAGGTCATTCCGCCCCAGCCGGCTTGCGATGCCGACGGCATGGTCCAGGTCGCCCTCTCGTTCGAACTGACCAATCCCGAGGGCAGCGGCTACGAGGTCTGGCTCGACGGCCAGCTCGTCGGCACGGCCCCCTATGCGGCGGGCAGCGCGCAGTCGTTTGCCCTGAGCGTGGCCGGCGACAGCAGCCAGCACCTGCTGATGGTGCGCGACCAGACCGATACGAGCTGCCTGGCACAGACGACCTTCGTCACGCCCCTGTGTGTGGTGAGTCAGCCCTGTGCGCTTTCGCTAAATGCCACCCAGACCGCCGGCTGCAATGCCGACAACGAGGTGGAGGTGACGCTCGAGCTCGCTTCGTCGTTTGCGGGAAGCGGCTTCTACGTCAGTGTGGATGGCAACACCTACAACACCACGCCCTGGCCCTACGACGCCGACGGACTGACGACCGTGCCCATCATGCTCAGTGGCAACGGCAGCGTGCGCACCATCGTGGTCACCGACGCCGATTCGGTGATGTGCACGGCCACCGATACGGTGCTGGTATCGAGCTGTGGGCCGCCCTGCCTGGTCGAACAGGTCGAGGTGCACACGGGCAGCTCGCGCCATTACGTCGAGGTGAAGGATTTCGAGTTCGTGCCGGCACAGCTCGAAGTCATCGCCGGCGACACGGTGACGTTTTACTGGACGGGCGCGATCGAGCATACCACCACCAGCGAGGCCACCAGCGGGCCCGATAGCTGGGACAGCGGCCTGCTCGGCCAGGGCGCCACCTACGACGTGGTGATCCACGAGGCGGGCGACCATCCCTACTACTGCATCCCGCATGGCGGCCCGGGCGGCATCGGCATGGCGGGCGTCATCCACGCGCTGCCGCCCTGTACCGACTCGTTGATGGCCAACGTGCACCTGTCGTTCGAGGTGACCAGCGGCAGCAGCCAGGGCTTCAACGTCTTCCTCGACGGCCAGCAGATCGCCGGCCCCCTGTCCTATACCCAGCCCCAAGGCCGCAACGACCTCATCGTGCAGGTGCCCGGCGATGGCGACAGTCATGCCCTTACGGTGCAGGATCTCGAGACCTCGTTCTGCGCCGCTACCACCTTCTTCACCGCACCCGACTGCAGCGGCCCCTGCCAGATCCTCGACCTGCAGGCCCATGTCGGCGCCGACATCGTGCACGTAGTGGAGGTACAGGACTTCGAGTTCGTGCCGGCCGTGCTGAGCGTGCGCACGGGCGAGACCATACGCTTCGAATGGACGGGAGCCATCCCGCATTCCACCACCAGCGACGCCACCACCGGCCCCGACGCCTGGAACTCCGGCATTTTGCCGCAAGGCAGCACCTACGAGCTGGTGCTGAGCCAGCCGGGCACGCACCCCTACTACTGCATTCCGCACGGCGGCCCCGGCGGCATCGGCATGGCCGGCGTCATCGAGGCGCAGCCGGCCTGCGACAGCGGGCTGGTCACGGTGCAGCTCACATTTGGCGTGACCGATGGCAGCCCTGCCGGCTATCGCATCTACCTCGACGGCGTCCTCCTGCCGGGCGGCCCCTTCGCCTACGACGACCCCATGGGCACCAACACCGCCTTCGTGCAAATACCCGGCGACGGCCAGCTCCACTTCCTCACCGTACAGGACGTGGAGACCGCGTTCTGTGCCGCCACCGTACAGGTGCAGGCGCCCGATTGCGGGGCACCCTGCGCCATCAGCGGGCTGAGTGTCGCGCTTTCGCAAAACACGACCCACATCGTCGAGGTGAAGGACTTCGAGTTCGTGCCGAAAAACCTCGACATCGCCCTCGGCGACACGGTCCGCTTCGTGTGGACGGGCGCCATCGAACACACCACCACCAGCGACGCCACCAGCGGCCCCGATGTGTGGGACAGCGGCCTGCTCGGCACGGGTGCCACCTATGAGCTCGTCCTCACCACGCCGGGCAACCATCCCTACTACTGCATCCCGCACGGCGGCCCCGGCGGCATCGGCATGGCGGGCACCATCAGCGTGACCGATCCCTGCGCCGACGGCATGGTGGCGGGCACCCTCACCTTTGCCACGCAGGCCACCGGCAGCAGCTACCTGCTCTGGGTGGACGGCCAGGCCGACGCGGGCAACCCGCACCCCTATACCGGCAACGGGCAGGAGAGCCTGCCGCTCAGCCTGCCTGCCGACGGCCAGACGCACCAGATCGTGGTGCAGGATGCCTCGGAGAGCGCCTGTGCCGACACGCTCTGGCTCACCACGCCTGCCTGCTATTTCAGCTGTAGCCTTTCGGCAAATGTGGCCTCCGTGTCGGCCTGTGACAGCCTCGACCAGGTGACCCTGACCTTCGAGCTGGCTGCCACCCATGGCGGCAGCGGCCTGTGGCTCACCGTGGACGGTCAGCAGGCCGGACCGTGGCCCTACGACAGCACGGGCCATGCCCTCGTCGAATGGACGCTGGAGGGCGACGGCCTCGCCCACACCTTCGTCTTCGCCGATGCCGACAGTGCGGGCTGCAGCGACACGCTGGTGTGGCAGGCACCCGACTGCACGCCGCCGTGCAGCATGCAGCTGCATGCCGTGCAGGCCGGTGGCTGCAACGCCGCCCTCGAGGTGCCCTTCGAGGTGGAGGCCGTGGCCACCAACACCACGGCCAGCCAGTGGCGCCTCTTCGCCGACGGCAGCGAGGTGGCGGGCAGTCCCTTCGACATCGGCAGCGGGCCCCAGCCCGTTTGGCTGCCCGGCGACGGCCAAAGCCACGTGCTGGTGGCTCAGGCCGTCGGCGACGACGCCTGCACCGACACCCTCTGGGTGGCCACGCCCCAGTGCAGCGAGCCCTGCCAGCTCTTCGACTTCGGCCACGAGCTGAACGTGCCCACCGTACACGTGGTCAAGGTGCTCGACTTCACCTTCGAGCCGAAGGAGCTCACCGTCACCACGGGCGACGTGGTGCGCTGGGTGTGGGAGGGCGTCGTGCCCCACACCACGACCAGCGATGCCGTCAGCGGGCCCGACGTGTGGAACAGCGGGCTGCTCGGTCAGGGCTCGGTGTACGAGGTGACCATCACCGAGGCGGGCGCGCATCCCTACTACTGCATCCCGCACGGCGCGCCGGGCGGCATCGGCATGGCAGGCACCATCATCGCCGAGGCGCCCTGCGACGACGGCCTGCTCACCCTGTCCGTCTCGTTCCGCAACGAAAACACCGGCCAGGCGGGCTTCATCATCGAGGCGGGCGGCATCGCGCTGCCGGGCACCCCCTTCAGCTACGACAGCACCGGCTTCAACACCGTCACCTTCGCATGGCCGGGCAATGGCGCGCCGCTGCCCATCGCCATCTACGATGCGGCCGACACGAGCTGCCGCCTCGACACGCTCGTCCTCATGCCCGACTGCGCCGATCCGTGCTTCGGCCTCGAGGCGGCCTTCGAGGCTTCGGTGGATCACCTCGCGCTCACGGCCACCTTCACCGACCTGTCGGCCGGCCAGCCGCAGGCCTGGCTGTGGGACTTCGGCGATGGCACCACCAGCACCGAGCAGCACCCCGCCCACCAGTTTGCGGAAGCGGGAGACTACCTCGTCTGCCTCACGGTAGAGAGCGCCGAAGGCTGTCAGGCTTCCGCTTGCGACACGGTCAGTATCGGGGCGCAGGTGTGCGAGGCGGCCTTCACCATCGCCATCGACGGGCTGACCGTCACGCTGCACGATGCCTCGCAGACGAGCGAGCAGCCCACCGACTGGCTGTGGAGCTTCGGCGACAACCACTATGCCTCGGGCATGCCCGAGGTGAGCTACACCTACGACACGCTCGGCGTCTATACCATCTGCCTGAGCCTGACGGCAGGCAGCTGCAGCGCCGACACCTGCATGACGGTGGACCTGAGCAGCCCCTGCATCCTCTTCGAGCCGGCGTTCAGCTATGCCGTCGATCACGAGTACCTCACCGTGCAGTTCGTGGATGTGACCAGCGGCAGCCCCGACCTGTGGCTGTGGGGCTTCGGCGACGGCATCACCAGCACGCAGCAGCACCCCGAGCATACCTATGCCGCGCCGGGCAGCTACCACGTCTGCCTCGTGGTGCAGGACACCCTGCACGGCTGCAACGGCACCCGCTGCGAAGTGGTGGAGGTGGGCGTCACGTCCCTCGGCGAAGCGACCCTGCCGGTCACGACCCTGCGCGTGCATCCCAACCCCGCGGCAGCCGGGCGCCCGCTATGGACGCTCGAAGGATTTCATCCGGCCGATCTGGGCCGCACGGCACGCCTGCGCCTGTACGATGCGCCGGGCCGCCTGCTCGAAACGCAGTCCCTCGGCCTGGCCGGAGAGGTGGCCTACGTGCCGATCCACGCGCTGCCACCGGGCCTGTACGCGATCGAGCTGCAGACCGACCAGCGCGTCTATGT
>CAYNYN010000302.1:0-4700 GCA_964401445.1 uncultured Saprospiraceae bacterium
GGACAGCGGCGTCTCAACAGGCCGCGCAGCGGCTATCAACATCGAGCGGCAGCGACCTGTTCCGACTCGTCGGAAGTCTCAACCATCTCCCCTCACACAGAATGTCACCACCCGACAGGAAGGGCACTTCTCTCCTGCCTTTCGGCAAATGATATTCCGGCAATGCCTACCTTTCGGCAAACGGTCGTTCGGCAATTCACCACTGTCGTTGCCATATTTTTTCTCTTCCTCGGACGAGCGACCGTTGCGCTTTCGCAAAAAATCAAACCCGACGCCATGAGAATCGTGTCCCTGCTCTGTATCTGTCTGGCGGCCCTGTGGGGTCCGCTACACGGGCAGCCCGCGGTGCTGTTCCGCACCGGTGCCGAAATCCTTCCGGAAAACGTGAAAGCCTTTGCCGAAAGGGGCACCATCGCGGCCGAGGAGATGGTGGGCGACCACTACTACCGGCTGCTGCAGTTCTACGAGCTGCCCGACAAGGACGGCCATCGGCTCATCGCACAGAAGGGCATCCTGCTGCTCGACTACCTGCCCCACAACGCCTACGTGGCCGCCCTGCCCGTGGCGCTCGACCCTGCCGAGCTGGTGGGGCTGGGCGTGCGCAGCATCGTGCCGCTGCATCCCTGGCGCAAGGTGGCGCCACCCCTGCTCGAGGGCGACTTCGGCGATTGGGCCGTGGAGCGCGGCTACGCCTCGGTCATCGTCAAGTTTTACAAAAACATCGACCACGCGACGGTGCGCCGTTTTTGCGAAAGCAAAGGCTGGACCATCGAAAAGGACAACGGCCACAACAACTACCTGCAGCTGCGCCTCCGCACCGATGCGCTCATGGCCCTGGCCCATGAGCCGTGGGTGGCCTGGATCGACCGCGTGCCCGAGCCGGGCGAGCCGGAAGACGAGCTCGGCCGCGCCCTGCACCGCGCCAACGTGCTCGACAGCCCGCTGCCCTCGGGCCGCCACTACGACGGCTCGGGCCTGAGCGTGCTGGTGCGCGACGACGGCGCCATCGGCCCCCACATCGACTTCCACGGTCGCCTCAACCAGGACTTCGTGGGCCCCTCCTCGGGCAGCCACGGCGACATGGTGGCCGGCATCTTCGCCGGCGCCGGCAACATCGACCCCTACGTGCGCGGCATGGCCGCCGGCGCCTTCATCTACGTGGTGGACTACGACGCCAGCTTCCTCGACGAGACGATGGACCTGCACTACGACTACGGCGTGCTGGTGACCAACTCGTCCTACAGCAACGGCTGCAACGCTGGCTACACCGCCACCACCGAGACAGTGGACCAGCAGGTGTACGAAAACCCCACGCTCATCCACGTCTTCTCGGCAGGCAACTCCAACGGCAACGACTGCGGCTATGGCGCCGGCGACCAGTGGGGCAACATCACGGGCGGCCACAAGCAGGGCAAGAACGTGATCGCCTCGGCCAACCTCAATGCCGACGCCACCCTCGTGGGCAGCAGCAGCCACGGCCCCGCCTACGACGGCCGCATCAAGCCCGACATCGCCGCCAACGGCCGCAACCAGATGAGCACCGACCCCGACAACGGCTATTCGCCGGGCGGCGGCACCTCGGCTGCCTCGCCCAGCATCGCAGGGGTGACCACCCAGCTCATCCATGCCTACCAGTCGATCTACGGTGAGCTGCCACAAACGGGGCTCATCAAGGCCATCATGCTCAACACCGCCAACGACCTGGGCAACCCCGGCCCCGACTTCTTCTACGGCTGGGGCCACGTCAACGCCTTGCGCGCCGTGCGGACGCTCGAGGAAGGGCGCTTCTTCGACGGCGAGGTGGCGCAGAACCAGACGGTGACGCACACCATCGACGTGCCCGATGGCGTGCGCGAGCTGCGCGTGATGACCTACTGGATGGATCCGCCCGCCATGGCCATGGCGGCCAAAGCCCTCATCAATGACCTCGACACGCGCCTGCTGGCGCCCGACGGCAGCAGCCATCTGCCGCTCGTGCTCGACCACCGGCCCGACCCGAGCCTGTTGTCGCAGCCGGCCGTGCCCGGCATCGACACGCTCAACAACATGGAACAGGTGCGCATCACAGACCCGCCGGCCGGCACCTGGACGCTCGAGGTCACCGGCAAGGAGGTGCCCTTCGGCACGCGCCCCTACTTCGTGGTCTATGAGTTCCGCACCGACGAAATCACGTTCACCCGACCTGCCGGCGGCGAAAAGTTCGTTCCGGGCGAGACCGAACGCATCCACTGGGATGCCTACGGCACCGACGGCACCTACACGCTCTCGTACTCGCTCAATGGCGGCCAGACGTGGCTGCCCATCACTACCCTGGGCGGCGCCAACCGCATGTTCGACTGGCAGGTGCCCGCAGCCGTGGGCGGCAACATTCGCCTGCGCCTCGAGCGCAACGGCGTCGAAGCCATCTCGGCACCCTTTACCATCATGCACCAGCCGCAAAACGTCGAGGTCACCCAGGCCTGCCCCGACTTCATCCGCGTGGAATGGGACGCGCCGGCCGGCGCCGACAGCTTCGTCGTTTACCGGCTGGGCGACAAATACATGGACTCGGTGGACGTGACGACCGACACCTGGTACGAGTTTCCCACCCAGAGCAACAACCCCACGCTCGACCACTGGTTTGCCGTGGCGGCCTACGGCTCGGCCGGCCAGCTGTCGCGACGCACCGTGGCCATCGGCTACAACGAGGGCCTGCTCAACTGCCCGCTCACCCACGACATGCAGCTGGCAGAGATCGTCGCGCCCACCGTCGAGAACCTGCTGTCGTGCGACGAGTTCGTCACCGACCTGACCATCCGCATCGTCAATGGCGGACAAAGCGACGAGGGCGAGCTGACGGTGCGCTACCAGATCAACGACCAGCCGGTGGTGAGCGCCCAGCTCAGCGACCTGGCCGCCGGCAGCGAGCACACCTACACCTTTGCCGAGCCGCTGGTGTTCGACCAGCCGGGGCAATACACCATCAAGGTGTGGACCGACCTGGCAGGCGACGAAGCGCCCTTCAACGACACGCTGAGCCACACCTTCGACCTGGCCATCATCCTGGGCAACGGCGCCGCCGTGCCCGTGGCCGAAGGGTTCGAGGACGGCGAGTGGCCCCCGCTCAACTGGCTGGTCAACAACCCCGACGACTTCATCACCTGGACGCCGCGCGAAGTGACCGGCCCCGATGGCCAACAAACCATCGCCGCCTTCATCAACAACTTCCAGTACAATGCCGAGGGCGAGCGCGACGAGCTGGTGAGCACCCCCGTCGATCTGACACAAATCGAGTATGCCGTGGTCGAATTCGACTACGCCTATGCACCCTACTCTTCCGACTTTAGCGACCGGCTGGTCGTGGAGGTGCTCACCGATTGCGGGTCTACCTTCGCGGGCACCCTGTTCGACAAGGCAGGCAGTGCGCTGGCGACGGCACCGGCCGTCACCGACTTCTTCATCCCCGACGAGGCCGACGACTGGGAGCACGTGGTGCTCGACATGAGCGACTATGCGGGCAACAGCGTCACGGTGCGCTTTGCCAACATCACGGGCTATGGCAACAGCCTGGTGATCGACAACGTGCGCATCCGCGAGATGCTGGCGCCGAGCAACGCGCAGATCATCACCGACGGGGCGGCCGTACCCTGCGAAGGCGACTTCATCGTCTTCGAGGCCGAGGCCGAAGGCGACTTTCTCGAGTACGAATGGGACTTCGGCCCCGAGGCATGGCCCCAGACGAAAACCGGCCCCGGCCCGCACAGCATCCTCTTTGGCGTGGCGGGCACCTATGAGGTGACGCTCACCGTCAGCAACCAGCTGGGCACCATCACCACGACGAAGACCATAGAGATCACCCCGTACCCCGTGCCGGCCATCGAGGCCGACGTGGTGGGCCAGGTGGTCACCTTCACCAATGCGAGCCAGCACGCCGACGAGGTGCTGTGGGATTTCGGCGACGGCGAAACGACGACCATCGAAAACCCCGTGCACGTCTATCTGCAGACCGGGGTGTACGTGGTGAAGCTCACCGCGACGAACGACTGCGGCGCGAAGACCACGTCCGACACGCTCTACATCGGCGTCAACGCCACGACCGACATGGAGAAGCGCTACCAGTTCGAGCTGCACCCCAACCCCGCCTCGTCGCAGGTGACCCTCTCGCTGCTCGGCCCTGCCGGCAAAGAGGTGTCCGTCGCCCTGTACGATCTGCACGGCCGCAAACTGCGCGAGGAAACGCTGGGGCTGCAGCCCGCCCCCGTGCAGCGGTCCTGGCCCCTCGATTTGCCGAAAGGCGTGTACCTGATGCGCCTGCAGGACGAAACGGGCGTGCTCGTGCGGCGGCTGGTGATACAGTAGCACCCACCCGCAACCTTCGGATGACAGCAGGGGCGCCCCATCGGATTGCGTCCCTGCTGTCTTATTTTGGCGCTGCCTTTCGGCAAATTCTGAAAGGAGGAATCGAGGATCCGATGGTTGAGACAGGGCTGCACCCTGATGTTGATACGCCGCTGCGCGGCGATGTTGAGACGCGGCTACGCCGCGATGTTGAGATGATGCGCTTCGCAAAGTCCGGAATGCTTGTGCGGGTGGCAACATACAAGGACCGAGGAATCGATGGTTGAGGCTGCTGCGAAAGGACGATGGACGATGGACGATAGACAATGGACGATAGACAATGGACGATAGACGATAGACAAAGTAAATTCACGCCTGTCCCG
>CAYNYN010000303.1:0-4657 GCA_964401445.1 uncultured Saprospiraceae bacterium
CTCTCTGTCTCGCAAAATATTCACAAACGTTTACGAGCCTCGAAAAGGCTCGCAAACGTCCCTCCTCACTCCTGATTGCGCTTCTTCACCATGGTGAGGATGGTGGCCAGCGCCACGGTTTCGCCTTCCTGGTCGTACACCTCGACCACCCACTTGACGATGCCCTTGGCGATGTCGTCTTCGCTGCGCTTTTCCTGATCGATCTTTTCCTTCACCGTCAGCTTGACGCCGATGGTGGTGCCGGGATAGACGGGCTTGGTGAAGCGGCACTCGTCGATGCCGTAGTTGAGCAATACCGGTCCCTTGCGCGGCTCGACGAACAGGCCTGCCGCCTTCGAGAGGATGTAGTAGCCATGGGCCACGCGCCGCTCGAAGATGGTGCCGTCGAGTGAGGTCTCGTCGACGTGCGCGTAGAAGTGGTCGCCACTCACGTTGGCGAAGTTGACGATGTCGGCCTCGGTCACGGTGTGTTTGGCCGTCACGTAGGTCTCGCCCACCTTCAGGTCTTCGAAATACTTGCGGAAGGGGTGCACTTCGTCTTCGAAGGTGCGGGCTCCGGGCTGGTACTGACGCGTGATGGCCGTGATCATGGTCGGATGGCCCTGGATGGCGGTGCGCTGCATGTAGTGGAACACGCCGCGCATGCCGCCCAGCTCTTCGCCGCCGCCGGCGCGGCCGGGGCCGCCATGCACGAGGTAGGGCAGCGGCGAGCCATGGCCCGTGCTTTCTTTGGCGCAGGCCTCGTTGAGCACCAGGATGCGGCCGTTGTAGGGGGCCACGCCCAGCGCGAAGGTGGCCGCCACGTCCTCGTCGTTGGTGGCGATGCTCGACACCAGCGAGCCCTTGCCCATGTTGGCCAGGGCGATGGCCTCGTCGAGCGTGTCGTAGGGGATGATGGTGCTCACCGGCCCGAACGCTTCCACCGTATGGGTTGCCGTTTTCCGGAAGGGGTCGTCGTTGCGCAGCAGCAAGGGCGGGAAGAAGGCGCCGCGCTCCTTGTCGGCACCCACCACCTCGTAGTGCTCCAGATCGCCATACACCACCTCCGAAGCCGTGAGCAGCTCCTGCACGCGGCGCCGCACCTCCTCCACCTGCGAGCGCGACACCAGGGCGCCCATGCGCACGCCCTCCACCTGCGGGTCGCCGATGGTGGTCTTGCGCAGCTCGGCTGCCAGCGCCTCCTGCACGGCCCCGACCATGGGGCGCGGCACCAGGATGCGGCGAATGGCCGTGCACTTCTGGCCCGCCTTGACCGTCATTTCGCGGCGCACCTCCTTGACGAACAGCCCGAACTCGGGCATGTCGGCAGTGACGTCGGGGCCGAGCACGGCCGCGTTGAGGCTGTCGGCCTCCATGTTGAAGGGCACCGAGTTTTCGATGATCGAAGGATGCGTCTTGAGCTTCTTGCCCGTCTCGGCCGAGCCGGTGAAGGTCACCACGTCCTGCTCGATGAGCGGATCGAGGATGCCGTGACCGGGCCCGCACACGAGCTGGATGGCCCCCTCGGGCACGATGCCCGAGTCCACGATGTCTTTGACCATGGCCTGCGTCAGGAAGCTGGTCAGCTCGCTGGGCTTGACGATGGCCGGCATGCCGGCCAGCCAGGTGGGCGCCAGCTTTTCGAGCATGCCCCAGATGGGGAAGTTGAAGGCGTTGATGTGGATGGCCACGCCATGGCGCGGCACGAGGATGTGATGACCGATGAAGGTGCCGCCCTTGCTAATCTTTTCCGGATCGCCCTCGACGTGGAAATACTCGTTGGAGAAGCGGCGGCGCAGGCTGGCGTAGGAGAACAGCGTGCCGATGCCGCCCTCGATGTCGATCCAGCTATCGGCCTTCGTGGCGCCGGTCATGTAGCTGAGCGGGTAGTATTTGTCCTTGCGCTCGAACAGGTAGAGCGCCAGTTGCTTGAGCATGCGCCCGCGCTCCTGAAACGTCATCTTGCGCAGGGCCGGCCCACCCACCTTGCGCGCATAATCGGCCATGGCTGCGTAGTCCAGGCCGTCGCTGCCCGCCGTGGCGATCAGCTCGCCCGTGATGGCATTGTACTGGGGCACCCCTTCGCCCTCATGGGGCACCCACTGCCCCATCACATAGTTCTCGAGTTTCTTCATGTTCAATCCGGTTTGCTTTGGTCAAAGCTTTGGTTTTTTGCCTTTCGGCAAACGAGACCCTGTCTCGGGCACGAAGATAGGCCACAAGCAGGCGGATCGGAAAATTGGCCTGCCGGGCCGATATCGATGCTGTCCATTCTGCAGGATGGCCCTTGTATCGAAAAAAATGGGGCACATTAACGGCACACAAACCCTCGAGCACCCTCCCCACTCCATAGCACTTTCCTTTTCACAGAAAACACATTACACATAAACCACTTTATACATACACACAACAATTCATGTCACACACACCCGCACTTCGACCCCGCAAATCCTGCGACACAGACTTTTCTTTGTCGTGCAAGCCTGAGGGAAAAGGGCGGAAGCGGAAGGAAAGAGATGCGATTCCTCAGGCGATTCGAAAAAGACAATAGGGTGAGTGTTTGTTCATAGTTATTGCCTCGGCCATGCGCCGGGGCTTTTTTCGTTTGGCCCCGCAGAGGCGACATTGACGAAAGTCACCTTGCCCATTGACATTCCTCAGCAACGCGCGGGAGTCAACAGGCCTACTTTTGGCCTGTCAGCGAGCAAGAGAAGACAGCAATTTTCCATAGAGTGTGAGAGGTGTTCATTTCCGCCCTCTTCGCGTCCGCGGAGAGGGCTTTTCGTTGTGGCGCCCGGCAAGCTGCTTTTGGCCCTGCGTGCCGATCGAAAATCATGCAGCTTGAAGCACCGGAACCATATTCCCGCACAAAACATGCGGACGAAAAGGGGCGGATGCGTACTTTTGCAGCTCAAAACCAACTACGACATGGCTACGAAAAACAAATCGCTGTACTGGTTGCTGTTTCTCGTTTCGTTTGTGGCGTTCTGGGCCATGATCTTCTGGGCACCCCAGTGGTTCTGGCTGGCCCTGCCTTTCTGGACGACCTTCCTCGTCAAGGCTGCCGACCTGATCTGAAACATTTGCAGTCGGGGCGACAAACGAACGTGGGCCTTGCAACTGAGTGCACCGGGTGGCGTGTTTTCCGGTACACTCCGACTTGTATTTATTCCTAAATTTATTCTGATATGAACATGATCGACAAGGTCCACGAATACTTCAAGAGTATTGACTGGAATTTCGAAACGGCCGAACAGCCGCCCCACTACATCTTCCGGCTGGGCGTCAACGGCAACAACGGCAAGCTCGACATCATCGTCGACGTGCGCCAGGAAGAGGGCGTGCTGATGGCCTACGCCATGTGCCCCGTCGTCACGCCGGAAGCCAAGCTGGCGGCCATGGCCGAAACGCTGGGACGCATCAACCAAAAGCTCATCCTCGGCAATTTCGACCTGGACTTCGACAACGGCAACGCACGCTACAAGGTGCCCCTGCGCTTCACCGACGAGATGGACCTGCCTGCCGAATTCGTGGGCATGCACATCATCACCGCCGTGCAGATGATGGACAAATACCTGCCTGCGCTCATGGCCGTGATCTATGGCAACGGCGTCCCCGCACAGATCGTCGAGCAGATCGAAAACGACCCCAAATCGCTCAATTGATTACCTCGCGCCGACGAGACCACAACGCGTCCGTTTGCCACCGTGGCGAGCGGACGCGTTTTCGTTTGGTGAAAAAACTCATGGCCCCCCACGATTTTCCTCATGGCGCCGCTTCCCGCATCCTTTCCTATTTTTAACCGAACAAAAACGAAAGCCATGACACTGCAGATCAAATCGTGGGAAGAATATCAGGCTGCTTACCAACATAGCGTAGAAGACCCCGAAGGGTTCTGGGCCGAGCAGGCCCGAACCTTCGTTTGGCGCAAGCCGTGGAGCAAAGTGCTGGAATGGGAGTTCGACACGCCCAGCGTGAAGTGGTTCATCGACGGCAAGCTCAACATCACGGAGAACTGCCTGGACCGCCACCTGGCCACGCGCGCCGACCAGCCGGCCATCATCTGGGAGCCCAACGACCCCGATGCGCCCAACCGCGTGCTCACCTACCGCGAGCTGTACGAAGCCGTCAACAAGACGGCCAATGCGCTCAAGGCAAACGGCATCGGCAAGGGCGATCGCGTGTGCTTCTACATGCCCATGGTGCCCGAGCTGGCCATCGGCGTGCTGGCCTGCGCTCGCATCGGCGCCGTGCATTCGGTCGTCTTCGCCGGCTTCAGCGCCTCGGCCCTGGCCGACCGCATCAAGGACGCCGCGTGCAAGATGGTCATCTGCTCCGACTACAACGACCGCGGCGCCAAGCACATCCCCGTCAAGACCGTCGTAGACGAAGCGCTGGCCATGGGCTGCGACAGCGTCGAGACGGTGCTGGTCTATCGCAAAACGGGCGACGACATCCCCTGGGTCGAAGGCCGCGACAAGTGGTGGCACGACGAGGTGGACGGCCAGCCGGCCGAATGCCCCGCCGAAGAGATGGATAGCGAAGACATGCTCTTCATCCTCTACACCTCGGGCTCCACGGGCAAGCCCAAGGGCGTGGTACACACCATCGGCGGATACATGGTCTACACCTGCTTCACCTTCCGCAACGTCTTCCAGTACCAGGACGGCGACATCTA
>CAYNYN010000304.1:0-4647 GCA_964401445.1 uncultured Saprospiraceae bacterium
GATGGACGTCGTCACGCGTTACAGCCTGTCCCGCGAAGCGGGATTGTCACGGCCTGCGCCGACTCTGTCTGGGCCGTCACGCTCAACCATTTCTTGCAGAGGACTCAATCCATTTTTCCTCACCTTTGCGCGCCGAAACCAGTTTGCCGAAAGGCGCATTTCATGCAAAATCAACAACTTGCGCACCCCCTTGAATGTTAGTTTTCGTTTTTCGCACAGAAAACAAAGCGAGAAAATTTTGGAAAAGTAAAAGCAAATCATGAGCGACAACAAAATCATCTTCTCGATGCAGGGGGTCTCGAAGACCTACCCGCCCAACAAGCAGGTGCTGAAAAACATCTGGCTTTCCTTTTTCTACGGTGCCAAAATCGGCGTGCTGGGTCTCAACGGCGCCGGCAAATCCACCCTGCTGCGCATCATCGCAGGCATCGATCAGGAGTACGATGGCAAAATCGAGTTCGACGGCAGCTGGAAAATCGGCTATCTGCCGCAGGACCCGCAGCTCGATCCGTCGAAAACGGTACGCGAGGTGGTCGAGGAAGGCCTGGGCGAAGTGATGGAATGGATGAAAGCCTACGAAGAGGTAAACGAGCGACTGAGCCAGCCCCTCGACGAAGACGAGATGATGCGTCTGATCGAAAAGCAGGGCGAGCTGATGGAAAAGCTCGACCAGCACAACGCCTGGGAGCTGGACCACAAGATCAACCGGGCCCTCGACGCCCTGCGCTGCCCGCCCGACGACGCACCGGTCAGCGTCCTTTCGGGTGGTGAGCAACGCCGCGTGGCACTGGCCCGCCTGCTGCTGTCCGAACCCGACATCCTGCTGCTCGACGAGCCCACCAACCACCTCGACGCCGAGAGCGTGGAATGGCTCGAACAATACCTGCAGCAGTTCCCCGGCACCGTCATCGCCGTGACGCACGACCGCTATTTCCTCGACAACGTGGCCGGGTGGATCCTGGAACTGGACCGCGGCGAGGGCATCCCGTTCGAGGGCAACTATTCGGCCTGGCTCGAGCAGAAGGCCCGCCGCCTCGAACAGGAAGAAAAGGCTGACCAGCGCCGGAAGAAAACGCTGGAGCGCGAGCTGGAATGGATCCGCATGAGCCCCAAGGCGCGCCAGGCCAAAGGGAAAGCCCGCCTGAACGCCTACGACAAGCTGGCCAGCGAGGAGTTCAAGGAAAAGGAGCGCAGGCTCGAGCTGACCATACCGCCCGGCCCGCGCCTGGGCGACGTGGTGATCGAAGCCCAAAACATCAGCAAGAGCTTCGAGGGGCGGGTGCTGTTCGAAAACCTGTCGTTCAGCATCCCCAAAAACAGCATCGTGGGCATCATCGGTCCCAACGGCGTGGGCAAGACGACCCTGTTCCGCATCCTGATGGGCGAGGAACAGCCCGACAGCGGCACCATCCGCATCGGCGACACGGTCCGCATCTCGTACGTGGACCAGAAGCACGCCGCCATCGACCCGGAAAAGACGGTGTACGAGGTGGTCAGCGGCGGCCACGACATCCTCACCGTGGGCAACTACGAGGTCAATGCCCGCGCCTACCTCGCGCGCTTCAACTTCACGGGGCCCGACCAGCAGAAGAAAGCCGGGGCGCTGTCGGGGGGCGAGCGCAACCGCCTGCACCTGGCGCTCACCCTCAAGGACGGCGGCAACGTGCTGCTGCTCGACGAGCCCACCAACGACATCGACGTGCATACGCTGCGCGCCCTGGAAACGGCGCTCGAAAACTTCGCGGGCTGCGTGCTGGTCATCAGCCACGACCGCTGGTTCATCGACCGACTGGCCACGCACATCCTCTCCTTCGAGGACGAAGGCCAGGTCGTCTTCTTCGAGGGCAACTACCAGGCCTACGAAGAAGCCAAACGCCAGCGCCTGGGCGATGTGACGCCCCGTCGGCCGCGATTCAAGAACTTGCTGAAGAACGATTGAGACGATGGACGATGGACTATAGACTATGGACTATGGACAATCAATGATAGACGTCGTCACGCTGTCACGCGTCACGTCGTCACGCGTTACGTTGTCACGCTGTCACGGGACCACGCCTCGCACGGGTGCAAGGAGTGGCCAAAGGCGTCGCGCGAGACGAGCCGGAGCGGAAAATTTTTCCCGAATCATTCCGCGGCAGCCAATAAAGCCCTACATTTGCGCCTCGAATTGACCCGACGTCTCTTTACGGGAGTAATCGGGTATGGTTAAACCACAAACATGTTGATTCATGGCAGTTAAAATGCGTTTGCAACGCAAGGGCCGCAGAAAGCGCCCATTCTACCACATCGTGGTAGCCGACAGCCGTGCGCCACGCGATGGCAAGTACATCGAGCGCATTGGCACCTACAATCCCATGACCAAGCCCGCGACCATCAACCTGGATCGCGACAAGGCTTTCGAATGGCTCATGAAGGGTGCACAGCCCACCGATACGGTACGTGCCATCCTGCGCTTCAAGGGCGTGCTGTACCGCAAGCATCTGATGCGCGGTGTGAAGAAAGGCGCACTGACGCTGGAGCAGGCAGAACAGATGTACCAGGAATACATCCAGGCCAAGGACGCCAAAATTGCTGCACGCTTCGAAGCGGCTGCCGAAGAGCGTCGCGCCTGGCATCAGGCCATCTCGGGCGAGGCACCGGCCCCGGCCAAGGCGGAAGAACCCGCTGCTGAAGAGGCTGCTGCCGAAGCACCGGCTGAGGAGACTGCTGCCGAAGCGCCGGCCGAAGAAGCACCTGCTGCCGAAGCGGAAGCACCGGCCGAAGAGGCCGCTCCCGAATCAGCAGAAGCTCCTGCCGAGGAAGAAGAAACCAAGACGGAAGAATAATTCCCTCTTCCGCTTGTCGCAAAAGCGCCATTTGCCGCAAGGCAGGTGGCGCTTTTCATTTTCGGCGAATCGGCTCGCTGGCTTGCATCCCAGCGTGGCTTTTGCTACATTTGCCGCTGCAAAATTTCACGTTTTTCGAGTCCCGAACCTGGCAAGGCCCAAAGTGGCTTTGCCAGGTTCCGTTTTAAAATACTCAAGCCATGGTACCACTCGATAAGGCCTACGAAGAGCATCTCGAGGCAATCAAGGAACACCTGCAGCAATCGGAATTGCTCGCGCAATACCTCGAGACGGAAGAAGAGGAAGATTACCTCGCCCTCAAGGAGCTCTACGAGCCGCACATCGCACAACTGTACGAACAGGTAGCTACCGAGAATCCCCTCCAGCTGCTGGCCCTGGAGCGCAAGCTGCTGGACCCCGGCTTCGAGGGGCTTTTCCTGCAGCGTATCCTGGGCTTTGCCGTGCTGCGCGGCGTGGTGGACGAGCAGACGATGAAGTACGTCTTTCCCCAGGACCACTTCAAGGAAGTGCTTACCGCCATCTGCCATTCGTCCAACTTCGAAATCCTCAAGAAGCGCATCGGGCAGACCATCCAGATGGGTTTTGCGCTCAGCTCCGACATCTGGGTGACCAACCTGGTCAACTCGTTCGAAGTGCGCCGCATCCGCAACTATCTGAATGCCCAACGCCTCGAACGTTACCGCACGCCCGAAGCGCGTCGTGTAGCCCTGGCCCGCTACCGCAAACAGTTCGAAAACCAGAACTTCTACACGACCGAGTTTCCGGAAAAGCTGAACGAGCTGAGCGTCTGGGCCGAATCGATCAAGCAGTTCCTCATCTACCGCATCACCCACGAGCTGCCCAACGACAGCATCAGGCCCTACCTGCACCGCTTCGTGACGAACGAGGAGTTCCTCGGTTCGCGCGATCACCTGTACATCGCCATGCTCTATGCCATGTACTTCGATCGCAGCGAGGAGGAAAACGAAGAGCTCAAGCAGCTCTTTTCGCGCATGCGCAAGGAAGTGCCCTACTTCGAAGAGTGGTTTTTCGACATCCTGCTCGAACTGCACAACCACCCCGACATCCGGGTGGATGCCGCCGCCGATCTGCGCATGAGCAAAGTCATCGATCGCGCCATCGAGGACGAAGTGGCTGCCTACTACGACCTCATGGAAACGCTGCACGCCAAGGGCTTCCAACACGAGGAGGCACTCGAGGCCGTCAAGGCCTTCTACGATGCCCATCCGGGCCTGTCGACCATCAACGAGTGCGTGCGCCGCACCATCTTCCAGTACTTCAAGCACATCCTCGTGAACCTGGACGAATCGGAATATCCCGAGATGTTCCAGTTGTTCGGACACATGCGCGCCTACATGGATGTGTTCCTCAACGAGAAATTCAAGAGCGACCTGAAGCACGTCCTCCTCGACTACATCCGTCGCCTGCAGAAGACCTACACCGACAAGCGGGGCAAGGACTATCAGGACATCAAGAAGTTCGTAGCCAACAACTTCCCGGAAGCAGGCCTGCTCACCGACAAGCAGGTGGTCGAACTGTTCAAAACCAAGCGCAAGAAAAAGGCCAGTGCCTGACGCCCCAGCCAATGGCACGGCACAGCGCCTCACCCCTTTCACCACGGGTGAGGCGCTTTTTTTTTTTCGTGCAGGATTGGGCTGGACCGAGGTCCGTTGTCCATCGTCGCGAGCGGCGCAAGGATGCAGTTTTTCCTGACTATGCCTCGCGCAATGGCGCAACGACACGCAACATTTTTATCTCAACATCGCCGCAACCCTGTTCCCGGCAAGCCGGGACAGGCTCC
>CAYNYN010000305.1:0-4637 GCA_964401445.1 uncultured Saprospiraceae bacterium
TGACGCCTTATTCCTCTGCTGCCGGCACGAGCTGCAGCAAGGTACCGATCGCTTGCACCTCGTCGAGCACCATGGTGCGACTTCCGTGACGGCCTGTGGCGTAGGCTTCGGCCTGGTCGGCATAGTGCGGGCTGAAGACGTTGCCCGACTGGCCGGTGGGCAGGCTGTTCCACCAGTGATCGGGGTCGGCGAAGTCCACCACCACGCGCAGGGCCGGGCCCGACTCGACGGGATACACGCCGCTGTCGGTCACCTGATACTCCATCTTGAGTGGCACGTCGTTGCCTCCCGTGACGGGGAAGGGACCCACGTTGAACAGCTTGTCGAAGGGCGCCTGCCGGCCGATGGGGTGCACGTGGGTGAGCGTGTGCACGTCGGCCCAGTGCCAGGTGGCGGGGTCGGGGCCGAGCTGCGCAACCAGCGAATCGACGGCGGCGCGGAAGGCGGCGCGCACGATGTCGGTGCGCGTTTCCTGCTGCGGCGTGTGCCGGTCGTCCCACCAGGGGGCCGTGTCGTTGGTGAGCAGCGTGTGGAACGAGGTCTTCATGGGGTAGGTGTTCACCAGATCGTCGAACCACTGGCCCATCTCGTCGGCGAGGGCGCGCTTCAGGATCTCGTGCTGCACCTTCGTGAACAGGATCGGCGCGGCGCCCCGCAGCGGGTAGTTGCCCGGCCAGGCGGCCAGCGTGTCGCGCAGGCGGGCGTAGGGCTCCCCTTCGGGTTGGAGCAGGGCGGCCCATTGATGGGCGCGTGCGGCTTGCTGCTCGGACGTGGTCTCGAGCTGGAGGCGCATGAACCCTTCGGGCGTCCATTGCTGCTCCTGGCCCAGCAGCTGGTGCAGGCGCAGGTAGCGGTCGGGCGGCGTGTACAGGCCCGGCACCTGCCACTCGCTTTTTACCCATTTGGGGTCCTGGTTTGCGGAAGCGATGTAGCCTTCGGGCGGGTTGACGAGGCGCGGGTTGTCCTCGAAGAGCTGGAAGCCCAGCGGGTCGTCCTTGCCGGAGGCGCCGTCGAGCACGAAGGCAGGATTGACGTGGGGCGGTCGGATGGGGATCTTGCCGGTGCCCCACCAGGCGTAGTTGCCGTCGGCATCGGCATAGACGAGGTTGAGGCCCAGCCAGTCG
This sequence comes from uncultured Saprospiraceae bacterium, assembly GCA_964401445.1. GTDB lineage: Bacteria > Bacteroidota > Bacteroidia > Chitinophagales > Saprospiraceae > WFYJ01. The sequence continues at coordinate 1,125 of CAYNYN010000305.1, forward strand.
ATTTTTGCGGCAGCGCCGATGATCTGGCCCATGTCGCGCGCCTGGTTGAACTCCCACACCACCTCGAGCATGCGGCTGGGGTACAGCACTACGGGCCACCACAGCGCCACGGCCTGGCCCCCGAGCGGCGCCACCACATCGCCGATGAGCGGGCCATGGCGGCTGACGCGCACGGTCAGCTCCACCGGCTCGCCCCCCTTGACGCGGATGGTCTCGGTGCGCGTGTCGAGCCCATACCACGCGTCGCGATACCACGCCTGGTTGGGGTCGTCGGGGTTCAGCCTTTCGGCAAACAGGTCCATGTTGTCGAAGGGGAAGATGGTGAGGCCCCAGCCCAGGCGGTCGTTGTGGCCCACCACGCCGAAGGGCACGCCGGCGAGGTAGTGGCCCATGAAGCGGAAGCCCGGATACTCGATGTGGGCCTCGTACCACACGGCCGGCTGGGCAAAACGGATGTGGGTGTCGTTGGCCAGCATGGGCTTGCCCGAGGCGCTGCGCTGCGGCCCTACCACCCAGGCGTTCGAACCGGTCCACACGGGCAGGCCGGCGGCGTCGAGGTAGCGCTCGATGGCTTCGCCGATGGCCCCCTCGACGGGGATGGCCGGCGCCTGCGCCCGCTGAAAATCATCGTAGAAGGCCCAGCCCTCGAAGAAGGCCTCGCCCAGGCTGTCGCGCAGCGCCGTCAGCACGGGCTCCTGCGCCCAGTTTGGCGCAAAGCCCAGGCACATGTATCCGATGGTGGTGTAGATGTCGGCGGGCGTGAAGGGCTCGGGCGTGTAGCGCAGCATGCCGAACTCGGGCGGCAGGCGGTCTTCGGCGATGAAGGCGTTGATGCCGGCCAGGTAGGCCTCGGCCGCCTGCACCATGGGGCTCGCCTTGTCGGCAAACACCTCGCTGGCGGTGCGCTCGGCCATGTGGCGGATGCCCAGCGTGCGGAAGAACTTGTCCGACTCGACGAGCTGCGGCCCCAGTACCTCGGCCAGCCGCCCCGACGTCAGCCGGCGGATCATCTCCATCTGGAAGAGGCGCTCCTGCGCATGCGCATAGCCCAGCGCCAGGTAGGCGTCGTGCATGTTGGCCGCGCGGATGTGGGGGATGCCCAGCGTGTCGAACCACACCTCGACGGGCTGCTCCAGCCCGGCGATGGCCACCGTGCCCTCGTAGCGCGGCTGGTGCGTGCGCTTGTAATACCACGTGCCGCCGGCCACGGCAACCGCCACCAGCAGCAGGAAGATCAATGTGTACTTCAGGATGCGCATGGTTATTCGTTTTGAATGAATCTGGTGAAAATGTCAATGCTCAATGGACGATGGACGCGCCACGGGCAGGCTCACTGCATTTGTTGCAGGGCTTCGGCCACCGTGCGCACGGGCAGCTTGCAGACCTTGTTCTGGCAAACGTAGATGTAGGTGTCGTCGCCCTGGAGCTTGTCTGCGAGCAGCTCGAGCGTGCCCTCGTCGGTGCCGCCGAGCAGCAGCGCATCGGGCAGGTAGTGGCGCGCCAGGCTGTCGCGCAGCACGGGCGCGTCGGGCCCCACGATGGCCACCTCCCACGGCTGGCGCAGGTGGCGAAGGTACAGACGGCACCAATTGGCGTAAAAACCGGCCTGTCGCGTGCGCAGCACCTGCGGCATGACCACCTCGAGCATGCGGCGGGCGCGCTGCAGCATCGTCGTATCGTAGTCGTAGTGGCCCAGCTCGAACAGCACGTGCGCCATGACCGAGTTGGACGCGGGGATGACGTTGTCTTCCACCTCCTTGCGTCGGGCCACCAGCTCGCCCGCCTGGGCGTCGGAGGTATAGAAAAAGAGCGGGCTGTCGCTGTCGGCGAAATGGGCAAGCACGTAGTTGGCGAGCGTGCGGGCCCGCACGAGCCAGCTTTCGTCGAAGGTGATCTGATACAGCGCGATGAAGGCCTTTGCCGTCAGGGCATAGTCGTCGAGGAAGGCATCGATGGTGGTGCGCCCCTCCTTGTAGTTGCGCCACAGGTGACCGTCGTCGTCCATCATGGTTTCGGCGAGGAAGCGGCCGTTGCGCAGCGCCATTTGCCGAAAGGCGTCGTTGCCGGTGGCGCGAAAGGCGTCGGTGCAGCCGATGAGCATGAGCGCATTCCACGAGGCGAGGATCTTGTCGTCGAGGCCGGGGCGGGTGCGCTGCTGGCGCGCCCGAAAGAGGATTTCCCTGGCTTTCGCCAAATGCCGCCTGACGGTGGCTGTGTCGAGGCCCGTGGTGCGGGCCACCTCCTCGATGGTGCGGGCCACGTGCAGCACGTTTTTGCCGTCTTCCCAGTTGCCGCGCGGCGTCACGCTCCAGTAGTCCGAGGCCACGCGCGCCACCTCGGGCGGCAGCAGCGAGTCGAGCTCGGCGCGCGTCCAGACGTAGTACTTCCCTTCCTCGCCTTCGCTGTCGGCGTCGAGCGAAGAGTAGAAGCCGCCCTCGGGGCTGGTCAGCTCGCGCGCCACGAAGGCCATCGTCTCTTCCACCACGCGCCGATACAGCGGTTTTTGCGTCAGCTGAAAGGCGTGGGCGTAGAGGCTGACGAGCTGGCCGTTGTCGTAGAGCATCTTTTCGAAGTGGGGCACCAACCAGCGCGCGTCGGTGCTGTAGCGCGCGAAGCCGCCGCCGAGCTGGTCGTAGATGCCGCCGCGTGCCATGTGGTCGAGCGTGGTGAGGGCGGCCTGCAGGCTGGCCTCGTCGCCGCTGTAGTGGTGCCATTCGAGCAGCAGCTCCTGGCTCACCGGCATCGGAAACTTGGGCGCGCCCCGGCGGCCGCCGCGCTCGGGGTCGAGGGTGGCCAGGTGGGTCTCGACGAGCAGGCGCAGGCTGTCGGCCGAGAAGTCGGCGTGCGTCTCGGTGCCGGGCACGTCGCCCAGCGCGCGGATGCCTTGGGTGAGCTGGTCGGCATACTGCAACACCTTCGCCCGGTCGGTTTCCCAGAGGTTGGCGAAGTATTGGAGCACCTCGAGCCACTGCTTGCGGGGGAAGTAGGTGCCGGCCCAGACGGGGCGCCCGTCGGGCAGGGCGAAGACGTTGAGGGGCCAGCCGCAGCCGCGCTCCGAGGCCAGCTGGCAGGCCGTCATGTACACGTCGTCCACGTCGGGGCGCTCCTCGCGGTCTACCTTGATGCTGACGAAGTGCTCGTTCATGAAGTGGGCCACGGTGGTGTCTTCGAACGACTCGTGCTCCATGACGTGGCACCAGTGGCAGGCCGCATAGCCGATGCTGATGACGAGCATTTTCTGCTCCTGCTGCGCTTTCTGCAGCGCCTCTTCGCCCCAGGGGTACCAGTTGACGGGGTTGTGCGCGTGCTGCAGCAGGTAGGGGCTCGTCTCGTGGATGAGCGCGTTGGTGTAGCGATGGCCGCTCTGGTCGGCTTCCTGCTGGCAGGTGGCTGCCTGCAGGCCGAGCAGAGCGAGTGCGAGGAGGAGCAGACGGGTGTGCATGGGATGCGTTGATTGAACACAAAAGGCGGCGGTGCCGCAGTGGCACCAAATGAACGAAAATTTGCTAATTT
>CAYNYN010000306.1:0-4607 GCA_964401445.1 uncultured Saprospiraceae bacterium
GGCAAGTACCCCTCGCCGCTCTGGGGGTGAGTTTGCTTGAAACCAAGTGGTTCGGAAAAGGTGAAACGGGTAGTCCCGGGTATTTGCAGAGAGGGTCTGATGGTTGAGACTGCGCTATTGCGCAGATGTTGATAGGCCGCCCCGAAGGTCGGGGCAGGCTCTTCGGCCGCCTGTTGAGACGCGCCCAAGGGGCGCGATGTTGAGATTTGAAAAAACGTTGCGGGTCGTTGTGTCATCGCGGCGCTGCGTGAGGAATCGAGTAACCGATTTACCCGGTTCCACCGATTCACCCGATCCAACCTGAAAAGAAAAAGCCGATGGACGAGCTCATTCGTCCATCGGCTGTTTTTTTGGCGGCCTTTGCCGTCAGGCCTTCAGCGCCTCGTCGAGGTCGGCGATGAGGTCGTCGGCATCCTCTACGCCCACGCTCAGGCGGATGAGCGTGTCGGTCAGGCCGGCCTGCAGTCGCTCTTCGCGCGGGATGGAGGCGTGCGTCATCGAGGCCGGATGGCCGATGAGCGACTCGACGCCGCCCAGCGACTCGGCCAGCGTGAACAGGCGGGTGCGTTGCAGCACCTGCATGGCCGCCTCGAGGCGGTTGTCCTTCAGGTCGAACGAGACCATGGCGCCGAAGCGGCGCATCTGGCGTGCGGCCAGCGCGTGCTGGGGGTGGCGGTCCAGGCCGGGGTAGTGTACGGTAGCCACGCGCGGGTGGCTGGCCAGCCACTGTGCAATGCGTTCGGCGTTGTCGCAGGCGCGCTCCATGCGCAGGTGCAGCGTCTTGATGCCGCGCAGCACGAGGAAGCAGTCGTGCGGGCCGGGCACGGCGCCGGCGGCGTTTTGCAGGAAGAAGAGGCGCTCGGCCAGCTCGTCGTGGCGCGTGACGACGACGCCCAGCACCGTGTCGGAGTGGCCGCCCAGGTACTTGGTGGCCGAGTGCGTGACGAGGTCGGCGCCCAGCTCGAGGGGCTGCTGCAGGTAGGGCGAGGCGAAGGTATTGTCCACCACGGTGAGGATGCCGTGCTTGCGGGCAGCGCGGCACACGGCCTCGATGTCGGTGATGCGCAGCAGCGGGTTGGTGGGCGTCTCGATCCAGATCATTTTCGTCTCGGGCCGGATGAGCGCCTCGATGTCGGGCGTGCCGGCCATGTCGACGAAGCGGCTGCGGATGCCGAGCGGGCCGTACACCTTGGTCAGCAGGCGGTACGAGCCGCCATACAGGTCGTTGCAGGCCAGCACCTCGTCGCCGGGCTGCAGCAGGCGCACGATGGCGTCCATGGCAGCCATGCCGCTGCCGAAGGCGATGCCGTGCTTGCCGTTTTCGAGGGCGGCCACGCTCGCTTCGAGGGCCTGGCGCGTGGGGTTTTGCGTGCGCGCATACTCGTAGCCCTTGTGCTTGCCGGGCGCTTCCTGCGCGTAGGTCGAGGTCTGGTAGATGGGCGTCATGACGGCGCCGGTGGCGGGGTCGGGGTGCACGCCCGCATGCACGGCGCGGGTGCCGAATCCAGTGTCGGTTTTCATGGTCTGGTTTTGATTGGTTGGAGGAAGGGGCCGAAGCCCGTAGTGCATACAAACAGCACAGGACAACCCGGGCATTTGGCTGGGTTGTCCTGTGGCAAAGCGGCACGCTCGGGGCGTCCGCCAGCGTCTTTTCAGGTTAGCTTCAGGAATTGACCGACTCGCTGAGGTCTTTGCCCGGCTTGAACTTCACCTGCTTCTTTGCGGGAATCTGGATCTGTTCGCCGGTCTTGGGATTGCGACCCATGCGGGCTTCGCGCTCCACAACCTGGAAGGTACCAAAGCCGATGAGCGAAACCTTTTCGCCCTTTTGCAGGCACTCCTTGATCGAGTCGATGAAGGCATCTACGGCAGCGGCTGCCTGTCCTTTGCTGAGGCCTGCCTTTTCGGCTACCATTGCGGTCATTTCACCTTTGTTCATACTGGTCGATTTTAAATGAGAAGTTTTTGAACGGCGCTAAATTAGGTGGCACCCCAAGTATTACCAAGAGCCCGGCCCTTTTTACCCTGAAAAAGGCAGTATTTTCGGGCATTTCACGCCTTTTGCAAGGTGGCAGGCACGCAAAAAGGCATTTGCCGAAAGGCGATTCCGGCCGAGCCGTCGTTATCCCTTAGCTTTGGGGCCGTGCCTGAATGCCTGGCCCCGGCAGGTCAGATCGGGTATTTTTCACAAACCTCTGTCCATGAAAGCAAAATCCAGTCGCATCTTCGTGCTCCTTTCGTTTGCCTTGGCGAGCATGCTGCTCTGGCCTTCGTGTGCACCCAAGACGGGCTGCCCCATCAACGAGGAAGCGCACGTGCAGCCCAACAAGAAAGGCGAGTACCCGCGCACGCGCACGCGTTCCAGCCTCTTTCCGAAAGAGATGCGCAAGCGCATGCGCCATTGAACCACGATCCGAAAAAACCAACCTGAATCCATGTCCCGATACGTAGCCATCATGGCGGGCGGCGTGGGCAGCCGCTTCTGGCCGGCCAGCCGCGAACGGCGCCCCAAGCAGTTCCTCGACATCCTCGGCACCGGCAAGTCGCTGCTGCGCCTCACCTTCGAGCGCTTCCTCGGCCTGGTGCCCGCCGAGCGCATCCTCGTCGTCACCAACGAGCAGTACCGCCCGCTGGTGCAGCAGGAGCTGCCCGAGCTGGCCGACCGCCAGATCCTGGGCGAGCCCTCGCGCAACAACACGGCGCCCTGCGTGGCCTGGACGGCCTTCCACCTCCACCAGCTCGACCCCGACGCCAACTTCGTCGTGGCGCCTTCCGACCACCTCATCCTCAAGGAGCAGGCGTTCCTCGAGGCGCTCGAGCGCGCGCTCGACTTCACCGCCACGCACGACGCCCTCGTCACCCTCGGCATCCAGCCCGTGCGCCCCGATACGGGCTACGGCTACATCCAGTACGAGCCCGAAGGGCAGCAGGGCGTGCACCGCGTGGTGCGCTTCACCGAGAAGCCACCCCTGGAGCAGGCGAAGGCCTACCTGGCCAGCGGCGACTACCTGTGGAATGCCGGCATCTTCGTCTGGCGCGCCGCCACCGTGCTCGCGGCCTTCGCCAAACATGCCCCCGACATCTACCGCATCCTCGAAGCCGGGCGCTCCGCCTACGGCACCCCGGCAGAGGACGCCTTCATCCGACAGGCCTATCCCACCACGCCCGACATCTCGGTCGATTACGCCATCATGGAAAAGGCCGACAACATCTACACCATCCCCGCCGACATCGGCTGGAGCGACCTGGGCACCTGGGCCAGCCTCCACGCCCACCTCGACAAGGACGAGGCCGGCAACGTGCTGCAGGGCAACCGCCTCATCGTGCAGGATGTGCGCGACACCTTCGTGCGCGTGCCCAAAGACAAGGTGGCCGTGCTGCGCGGACTGGACGACTTCATCGTCGTGGACGAGGGCGACGTGCTGCTCGTCTGGCCCAAGTCGGAAGAGCAGGCCATCAGGGAGGTGCGCAAGGAGGTGGGTGCGCGCTTCGGCAAAGACCTCATCTGACATGCGGCCCCGCCTGCTGCTGCTGACGCCCTGGTTCGTGCCCGGCGTGGCGGGTGGCGGCATCACGGTGAGCGTGCGCCGCATGGTTGAGCTGCTCGAGGCCGACTACGACATCGGCGTGCTCACGCGCTGGCATGCCGCCACGCAGGCCGCCGTCGCGCCCGACCGCTGGATGCCTTTCGGCAAAAACAGCCGCGCCGCCTGGCTCTCGCCTGCCGAGGTGTGGCGTGTCCCGCGCTGGCTCGCTGCTTTCCGGCCCGACATCGTGCACGTGCATGGCCTGTACGACCTGCATTTCAACGTGCTGCCGCTCGTGCGTCGTGCCCCTTCCCCGGTCGCACTCCGGGTGCTGTCGCCCCATGGCATGCTCGACCCGGGGGCGCTGGCCGTGCGCCCGCTCAAGAAGCGCCTTTTTCTTTTTGCCTTTCGGCAAACGGGTCTTTGGCGGGGCCTGCGTTTCCACGCCTCGCACGCGCAGGAGGCAGCACACGTGCGGCGGCATTTCCCGAAAGGGGAAACAGGCATTGCCCCCCAGATTCCCGAGCAGCCTCCTACCACCTGGACGCCAGTGGCTGCCCCTGCTGCCTGCGGCCGCCTGCGCCTCCTCTTCCTCGGCAGCGTCCATCCCAAGAAGAATCTCCTGTGGCTGTTGCGCCTGCTGCAGCATGGCTCGGTGCCGGTGCACCTCACCATCGCGGGGCCGGTGTCCGATGGTCGCTACGCGAGCCGCTGCCGCGCTGCCGCCCGCGCGCTGTCACCCACGGTGCGGGTGGACTGGCGCGGCGAGGTGCCGCACGACGCAGTGCCGGCCCTGCTGGCCGACCACCACCTGCTGGCGTTGCCCACCCTGGGCGAAAACTTCGGCCATGCCATCTTCGAGGCGCTGGCACACGGCCGCCCCGTGCTCGTCAGTACGGCCACGCCCTGGCGCGACCTGCGCGCCCGCCAGGCCGGCTTCGACCTCCCGCTCGACGCGCCGCAGCAGTGGCTCGAGGCGCTGGCCCGGCTGTGGGCACTGGATACCCCGGCCTGGACGCACTGGCAGGCCGGTGCCCATCGCCTCGCCACCGAGTGGTATGGCAGGCAGCGTTTTGCGGA
>CAYNYN010000307.1:0-4604 GCA_964401445.1 uncultured Saprospiraceae bacterium
AACTTTAAACTCAAATCCTCTACCCCCACACCCACCAACAGCCCCACAGCAGGGCGTTCCAGGCCAGCCACTCGGGCCAGTGGACGTACTGTCGGGGCGACACGCCCAGGCGCAGCCAGGCCCACGCCATCAGGAAGGCCTTGTTGAACAGGTAGGCCACCACCGACGCCATGGCGATGCCCGTCAGGCCCCAGAGGTGGATCCACCACAGGCTCAGAGCGACGTTGAGGGCGGTCTCCAGCACGGCGCTGAGCACCAGCACGCGCCCGTGGCCCCAGCCGATCAGCAGCACCTGGGGCAGCAACACGCGGCTGCCCACCAACAGCAGGTAGACGTTGAACACGCGCGCCGAAGCCACGAAATCCGCATTGTACACCCACCGAAACAGAATGGGTGAAGCGACCATCAGCACCATGCTCAGCGGGAAAAGGAGCCGGCCCAGCCGCCGGATGCGGGCCTTCATTTGCGGAAGCACAGCCATACCCTGTCCGGCCACCAGGGGGATGAAGCCCGTCACCACGGCACCCACCAGCAGCAGCGACAGCGGCAGCTCGCGCGCGCCGTAGCGGAATATGGCGAACCAGCGCTCCTCCATCTGACTGCTGACGATGAGCCCGTCGATGTAGTCCACGCTCTGGCCCACCAGCACGTGCGCCATCAGCGGCAGGGCCGCCCATGCCCACCGCCGCGCCCCACCCCACCACGGACGCCACGGTTGCCTGCCAAACACCAGCCATGCCGACCAGCACATTTTGGCGAAAGCCAGCAGCACGAGCGCCCGAAAGATGCCTTCGAGTCCGGCACCGGTCCACAGGGGGAGCGCCACGCACACCACCTGGAGCCCAAAGGATGCCACGGCAAACGCCAGCAGCGACCGATAGCGCGCGTGCAGCAGGTACCACGCCTGCACGAGCCACGACGGCGTCTGCCACCACACGAACAGGGCCAGCCAGCCCAGCGCCGGCAGCCGATCGAAACGGGTGAAGCGGTCCACCAGCGCCTCGCCCTGCAGCCACAGCAGCAGCGCCACCCCACCCGAGAAAGCGAGCCACGACAGCCACACCGCCTGAAAAAAGGGGGCGCGACGCCCGGGCTCCAGCCCGGGGAAGAGCTGCAGCACGGCATTCTGACCGCCGATGACCCAGTAGAAGGTGAACAGGTTGCCGAAGAAGAGCCAGCCCTCGTACAGCGCGATCTGCGCGGGCGGCAGTCCGCTTTTGGCCAGCACGATGCCCGCCAGCAAGGTGGCGCCGAAACGCAGCAGGTTGAAATACTGCAGGCTGCGCACCCCGTCGAGCGTGCGCACCCGGCCCCATGCCGCACGAACGTATGTCTCCACGCTGCTCATGACTTCCGTTGCATGTGCCACCAGACCGCGGCCGCGGCAAATTTGAACACGCGGTAGCGCTCGACCGGCCCCTGCGGCCGGAAAAAGCTGGCCTCGAGGCGCCGCAGGGCGTCCTTCCGGAAAATGCCGAGCGGATCGGCTTCGAGCGCCGACCAGTACGATTCGAGCAGCAGGCGCGTCCAGCGGTTGGCGGGCGTCGCCTGCGCCTGCTTGTCGGCGCGCCACGCGATGGCAGCGGGCAGCTCGCCTTCCATGGCCTTGCGCAACACCCACTTGGTCCAGCCGGCATGCACCTTGAGCGCCGCCGGCAAGGCCATGAGCTGCTCGCCCAGGCGCGGCTCATGGGCGAAGGGCGCGTGCACGCGCAAGCCAAAGGCTGCGGCATTGCGGTGCAGGCTGCGCAGCAGGAACGTCACCTCGCCCCCGAAGTACTCGTGGTGCAGCACCTCGTTGAGCGGCCGCCAGGGCAAGGGCGCCGCCGGCCCGTGGGCGCGGCCATGCGCGCGCAGGAATTCCGGATCGAACAGCGCCCATTCTTCGTATTGCTTTCGCAAAATGCGGCGCGCCAGCCAGCCGCGCTCATGTCGGTGCAGCCAATCCTTGATGGCCATTTTGGCGAAAGCCGAAAAAAAGGCGACCGGGCCGCCCGTCCGTGCTGCCGCAGCAAGACATTCCTTCCAATGGCCGCGCCACAAAGAGCGCCAGCCGTGCAGCCACAGGTGCACGGTATGGCCGGCCAGCAAGGAGTCGGCACCCGTGCCGTCGAGCACTACCTCGGCGCCCAGACCGTGCGCCGCCTGCATCAGCGCGTACTGGGCGAATGCGCCGGGCGACATAACGGGCCCCTCGTGCAGCTCCAGCACCGTCTCGATGGCATCGAGAAACTGGCGATCGTCGGGGCTGACGGCATGCAGTTCGAGATCGAGATGCGCGGCTGCCATTTGCGCAAAGCGAAACTCGTCGAAGGGCTGACCGGGCCAGTGGGTGGCCAGCGCACCCTGCAGCCGCTCGCGAGCCAGGGCAGCCAGGCTCGCGCTGTCGAGGCCTCCCGACACGAAGGCCACGGCCCTGTGCGGGCGCGCCAGCCCTTCGGTTGCGGCCCCGCCAAGCTGGGCGCGCACCTGACTGGCCGTCCGGTCGGGAAAGGCACGGGAGAAGGGCGGCCCCTCCGCAGGCGGGGGCGGCACATACCAGCGATGGTGCCGGGGTTGTGTGGCGCGGGCCCGGAACTCTATCAGCTCGCCCCCGCGCAGGCCGTGCACGCCCTGCCAGAAGGTGTGGGCATCCCGGTCGCGCAGGCCCCAGAGCAGGAAATCGTGCCAGGTGTCCAGATCGTCGGGCGCCTCGGGCGGCAGCTGGGCCAGCCAGCGCGCACGCGAGGCGAAGGCCCAGCCTTGCGGCAAACGCCGCCAGTAGAGGGCCTCGGCACCCAGCCAGTCGCAGCCGGCATGCAGCGTGCCCGCTTCGGGATGCAGGTAGAGGCAGGCCCAGTTTCCCGAAAGGGTGCGCAGGAAGCGGTCGCGCGCCGGGGCGTTTTTTGCGAAAGCGGAAGGACCCACGGGCTGCTCGCCCACGCGCGGATGGCCCGACACCAGCACCATCGGCGCGCCCTCGTGGAGGTTCGGGCTGTCGCCAAAAAGGACGAGGCGCTGCAGGGCGTCGGCGTGCCACACCCGACCCTCGCCACCCGTGAGTCGGGCAGCCACGCGTTCCAGGGCCATATCGTCGATGTGGGCATCGAGCCAGAGCAAGAGCCAGGAAGGGCGCATGGTCGGGAATTGACGTGGGCAAAAGCGTCGGGGGCCAAAGATGGGCAAAAGAAATTTCTCTAATTTGGCCACCCGCAAAACCGGCTTTGAACGATGAAGAAACTGCCACTCCACACCAAGATCATCATAGGACTGATACTGGGTATCATCTATGCCCTGTTCAACAGCTACATGGGTTGGAACGAGTTCACGCGCGACTGGATCGCCCCCTTCGGCGACATCTTCCTGCGCCTGCTCAAGTTCATCGCCGTGCCGCTGGTGCTGTTCTCCATCATCTCGGGAGTGGCCTCGCTGCCCGACCCCAGCAAGCTGGGGCGGCTTGGCGCCAAAACCATCACGGCCTACATCATCACCACCGTGCTGGCCGTCACCATTGGCCTGCTGTTGGTCAACACCCTGCGCCCGGGCGATTACATCGCCGAAGAGCAGCGCATCAAGAACCGGATCAAGTACGAGCTGTGGGCCGAGCAAAACGGCGAGGCCATCCTCGACCACAAACACCTGCTGCACGATCCCGAATATGCCGAGCTGGTGGCCGAGGCGCGTGCCGCCCTCGAGGCCGAGCAGTCGAACGAAGAGGTGCAGCAGCGCGTGGCCGTGGCCCAGCAGCAGAAATCGCAGTCGCCCCTCCAGTTCGTCGTGGACATGGTGCCCGACAACATCTTCGCGGCCCTCACCGACGGCAAGAAGATGCTGCAGGTCATCTTCTTCGGCATCTTCTTTGGCATCATGCTGCTGCTGTTGCCAAAAGAAAAGACCGGCCCCCTGCAGCAGGTCATCGAAGGGGCCAACGAGGTCTTCCTCAAGATGGTGGAGGTGGTGATGAACGCCGCGCCTTTCTTCGTCTTCGCCCTCATGGCCGGCGTGATGGCCAGCCTGGCCGAGACGCCCGGCGAGGTGATCGAGATCTTCAAGGGCCTGCTCAGCTACTCGCTCGTGCTGGTGCTGGGCCTGGCCCTGATGATCTTCGTGGTGTACCCGGGCATCATCCGCATCTTCGTGCCCGAGATTTCGTACACGGCCTTTTTCAGGAAAATCAGCCCGGCGCAGTTTCTGGCATTCAGCACCAGCTCGAGCGCGGCCACCCTGCCCGTGACGATGGAATGCGTGCACGACAACATCGGCGTCAAGTCGCACATATCGAACTTCGTGCTGCCCATCGGCGCCACCATCAACATGGACGGCACGAGCATGTACCAGGCCATCGCCGTGGTCTTCCTCGCGCAGATGCACATGGTGGACCTGACCGTGGGCCAGCAGCTCACCATCGTGCTGACGGCCACGCTGGCCTCGATCGGCGCGGCGGCGGTGCCCAGCGCCGGCCTCGTGATGATGATCATCGTCCTGCAATCGGTGGGGCTCAACCCCGCCTGGATCGCCATCATCTTCCCCGTAGACCGCATCCTCGACATGTGCCGAACCGTGGTCAACGTCACTGGCGACGCGACCATCTCCACGCTCATCGCCCGCTCGGAAGGCGACCTGGA
>CAYNYN010000308.1:0-4593 GCA_964401445.1 uncultured Saprospiraceae bacterium
ACCACCCATGGATATCCTCAACCGCCTGCCAGAAGATCGTTTCGAGGCCATCGACGATCTGCTGGCGTTCATCAGCATTTACGACGACGAGGAGCGCACGCGCCGCTACTTCGAGCTGTTCGAAGCCCATAGGTCCGACATCGCCGGCAAGGTGTGTGTCGAGCTGGGCTGCGGGCTGGGACTGATGAGTGAAAAGCTGGCCCGGCTGGGTGCGCGGCGCGTCTATGCCGTCGAGCGCAACCCGCATCTGTTTGCGCTTGCGCAAAAAAGGCTGGCAGCCCATGAAAACGTGGTGCTGGTGCATGCCGACGCGCGCCAATTCGTACCGCCCGAGCCGGTGGACGTGCTGGTACACGAGTTCTACGGCCAGTTGCTCTACGACGAGGAGCTGCACCTGCTCGACGGGCTGGGCTGGCAGCCGCGCCTGGTGCTGCCCGACGGCGGCAAGCTGCGCGGCGGCCTCGTTTGGGCGGAAGCCATGGCCGACGAGGTGGTCACACCCGAGGTGGTGCGTCAGCTCGAGGGGGCGCTGGTCAGCGGCCTGTTCGACGAAGAGGGGCTGCCGCTCCAGTTCGACGTGCTGGAATGGCGCTTCGGTCAGGGCCTGCAGGTGCCCGAGTTCGTCAGCCTGGAGGGGCGCAGTGGCGACCTGCTCTACCTCGGCCTCGAGGTGCAGCACGACGGACAGCCCGTCTGCCAGGCCGGCATTTGTGCCAACTGGAGCTATGCCTGGACGTGGCGCGCCGCCGACCGCTTCCGCCTCTGGTTCGAGCCGGGCGAGCGGGCACCCGAAGCGCTGTTCGAGTGGCTCACCCCGGCCTGAGCAGGGCTATTCCTTCGGTTGGGCCCTGAAGGTGCCGTTGGGCTGGTAGATGATCACCTCTTTCACCTTGCCGTTCTCGTCGAGCACGAACTTCATGCTGAACCCGTTGAGTTCGGCCAGATCGAACCACCACGCGTCGCGCGGCGCGAGCGTGTAGGTGGGCTGTCCGGGCAGACTGGCATACAGGCGGTTGCCCTTTCGGGAAATCTCGAGCGGCTGCACGCCTTCCACCACGTATTTGCCCACAAGGCGATCCAGCACCTCGGGATCGTGCATGGCTTCCGGGGCTTGTCGTTCGAAGACGATGTCGGCCACCATCGGTTCCAGCGGGATGCTGATGCGTGCCACGCGCCCCTCCTTGTCGGTGTGGAAGGTGCAGAGCAGCTCGATGTCCTGGCTCGTATCGCGCGCCATGAACACGTCGTAGTGCCAGTGTTCCAGCGGCAGTTCGAAATCGTGGAAGTGCGCCTTCAATCCCTGGCCATCGGCCTGCACTTCGATCTCGCCATAGGCCGGGTGGGCGTACGTGCCCGCATAGTCGGCGAGGGGGTGCCCCGGCTGCGTGCCTTCGATGCGATGCGGGGCTTGTTTTTCCTCGCTTTCGTCCTCCTCTTCCTCATCGGCCTCATTGCCGCCGGCACGGGCATACCAGTCGATGGGTTCCAGGCCGAGGAGGTGGTCCACGGCCGTGCGCGCCACGACGTTGGGCACGCTGGTGCCCGACAGGTTGGCCAGCACGACGATGCCCAGCTCCTTGCGCGGCACCAGCAGCACCTGGGCCGTGTAGCCGTCGATGTTGCCGCCATGCGACGCCACCCACAGGTCGCGATAGTTGTAGGTGATCCAGCCGAGGGCGTAGTTGGCCGGCCCGATCTCGGGTGCCTGGGTGGAGGGCAGGCCGTCCACCACCATGCGGGCCGTGAAGAGTTCTTTTATCTGGTCTTCGCTCAGGATGCGTTGGCCCTCCCATTCGCCTTTTTGCAACAGCATGCCCATCCAGCGGACCATGTCGGAGGCGCAGGAGTTGATGCTGCCGGCGGGGCCCACGGCGTCGATGTTGTGGAAAGGCACCACCTCGACATGGTCGTCGCGACGGGCGCAGGGCAGGGCGCGGTTCGCCTCGGCCAGCATCTCGGCGCCCGAGACGTTGGTGTGCTGCATGCCCAGCGGGGCCAGCAGGCGGGTGCGGGTGAAGTCCTCCCACGACTGCCCGCTGAGTCGCTCGACCAGGATGCCGGCAGTCATGTACATGAGGTTGTTGTACTGCCATTTGCTGCGAAAGCTGGCGCTGGGCTCGAGGTAGCGCAGGCGCTGGTACAGCATCTCGCGCGTGTAGGAGGTGGCGTACCACAACAGGTCGTGGCGCGGCAGGCCCGAGTTGTGCACCAGCAGGTCGCGTGGCCTCATCTCTGCCGTGGCGAAGGGATCTTTCAGGCGGAAGTCGGGCAGGTATTCGCGCAGCGGGCGCTCCCATTCGAGCAGGCCATCGTCGGCCAGCAACGCCAGGTCGGCAGCGGTGAAGGCCTTGGTGCACGAACCGATGGCAAACAGCGTTTCGCCATCCACCTTTCGGCTTTGGTCCGGATCAGTGTAGCCAAAGCCTTCCACGAGCACGGGCTGGCCCCGATACCAGATGGCCACGGCCAGGCCGGGCACTGCCCTCGCCGCGCGTACCGAATCGGCGAAGTGACGGATGAAGGCCAGCGCTTCCTCGACCCGCTCGGCCTCCTTCCGGCCGGCCAGGGCGTCGGGCCGTTCGAGTACCATGGGCATGTCGAAGCCTCCCTGGCTGAACGTGCCACGAATGCGCAGGCCGTCGGCGCTGGCATGCCCCGAGAAATGCGCATTACCAGGCACCTGTGTGAGCCGGAAAAAGAGGGAATCGCCCACGACCGCCAGGTCGTCGAGCGGCATGTCCGCGATGCCTTGCACGGGGATGTCGAGCGTACCTTTATACCCGTCGTCCAGCTTCTGGAGCTCGATCTGGATTTCCAGGCGAGGGCCGGGCGTTTCGATGTACCCCTTCCACGCGCCGCTCAGGTCGAGCGACTGGGCGAGGAGGCTGGCTGGCGCCAAAAGGCAAAAGGAAAGCAGGTGCAGGAGCAGGGTGCGGATGTGCATACATCGTGGTTTAGGGAGGTGAGCAAGTGGGAACGTGGTAGAAAGAACGCTGATTTTGCTTCCGCAAACAAAGCCCAGGGGACGAACGGCACCTTGTTTTAGACAAATGCCAAAATGCGCTGGAGTGGGAGAGCCATGCAACCTTGTATCGGCCGATGTGGTTGCACTTGCAGATTGCACAAAATGACCAAACGATCGATCCACCATGCCCAAACTGAAATTGCGCGGAAAGGACTTGCGGCGGCTCGGTTTCGAAGACAACCGACACATCTCGCTGGCCATCAACTTGGCCAAGGCCCACTGCCGGCACCAGAGCAAGCCGAAGGTGCTGCTGCAGCTGAAGCAGGTGCGGGCGCGCCCCGAAGATTTCCGCGAGGATCCGGTATGGGGGCCGCTGGCGCTGGCCTTGTTGGGCGAGGAAGGCCCTGCCACGACCTCGGAGACGGCTGCTGAAGGAGCAGGAGAGGACGTGTCGCTGGCAGGCCAGAAGCGCGACTTCCCCGTCTTTGGCACCGACATCGAGGCGGGCGCCATGCAACAGATGGAAACGGCCATGCAGCTGCCGGTGACGGTGGCGGGCGCCCTCATGCCCGATGCCCATCAGGGCTACGGCCTGCCCATCGGCGGGGTGCTGGCCACCGACAATGCCGTGATCCCTTTCGGCGTGGGGGTGGACATCGGCTGTCGCATGGCACTGAGCGTGTTCCCCATTCGGCCGGAAGAGCTGCACGAAAAGCGCAACGACTTCAAACGATTGCTGCTGGTACACACGCGCTTCGGCCGTGAGGAGTTCAGCCACCCGATGGACGACGAGGTGCTCGAGCGACCCGAGTTCCGCGAGTTTTCGCTTTTGCGCAAGCTGCACAAAAAGGCGGCGCGTCAGATCGGTACCTCGGGCTCGGGCAATCACTTCGTGGAGTGGGGCATCGTCGAGATTGCCGATCCGGACAACGAGCTGGGGCTGGAGCCGGGCACCTGGGTGGCCTTGCTCTCGCACTCGGGCTCGCGCCACCTCGGCGCCGCCATCGCCAACCACTACACCAAGGTGGCCATGGCCAAACGCCGCCTGCCCAAACACGCCCGCCACCTGGCCTGGCTGCGCCTCGACGAACCCGAAGGCATGGAGTACTGGAAGCTGATGAACCTGGCGGGCGATTATGCCTCGGCCAACCACCGGCACATCCACCTGCGCATGGCAAAGGCGCTGGGCGAGCAGCCCCTGGCACGCGTGGAAAACCACCACAATTTCGCCTGGAAAGAGCGCTTGCCCGATGGCCGCGAGGTGATCGTGCACCGCAAGGGTGCCACCCCTGCCGGCAAGGGCGTGCTGGGCATCATCCCGGGCTCCATGGCCGACCCCGGCTACATCGTGCGCGGCAAGGGCAACACCCTGAGCCTGCAGTCGGCCTCGCACGGCGCCGGCCGCAAGCTGTCGCGCACCCAGGCCAAGCAATCCATCACGCGCCACGAGCTGGAGAAAATGCTGCGCGCCAAAGGCATCGAGCTGATCGGCGGAGGACTCGACGAGGCACCCATCGCCTATAAGGACATCGGTGAAGTGATGGGCCATCAGTCCGACCTGGTGGACATCGTCGGCATTTTCAAGCCCGTCATCGTGCGGATGGACAAGTAGGGGAAAGCATCTCCTG
>CAYNYN010000309.1:0-4591 GCA_964401445.1 uncultured Saprospiraceae bacterium
TCGGGGGTGTCACGTCCAACCATTCACGGCGTGCTGACCGACACGGGCAGCACCTTGCCATTGAAAAACTGATGGCCGTTCAGGGCGAACCATCCGACGAAGGCCCCCATCTGCTCGCTCGTCAGGGGCGCCTGGTAGCCCGGGAATGCCTGTGCCAGCATCTCGGTCTGTACCGCGCCCAGGGCCAGCGTGTTGAACGCAATGCCCTCTTCCTTGAACTCTTCCGCCAGGCACTCGCTCACGTTGGCCAGGGCGGCCTTGCTGGCACTGTAGGCCGAAAGGCCGGGAAATTTGGCGCTGCCCTGAAAGCCGCCCATGCTGCCGATCTGCACCACGTGGGGCCGCCCGGCCGCACGCAGACGGGGCAACAACGACCGGATCAGTCGCACCGGCGCCAGCACGTTCACCTGCCACATCGCCATCCAGTCGGCGTCGGACAGCTCGGCGAAGGGCCGATGGATGAGCAGGCCCGCATTGTTGACGAGCACGTCGATGGCCGCCACGCCTTCGAGCGCGCGTTCGAGTGCCTGCGTCAGCGCTGCCGCATCGGAAAGATCGACCGGCACGGGATGGATGGTGCCCGGCAAGGTTTCGGCTTCTTTGGCCAGTTGCTCCAACCGGTCGGCACTGCGGGCCAGGGCCCACACGGCGTGTCCTGCCCGTGCCAGGTAGAGGGCGGTATCGCGCCCTACCCCACGGCTTGCTCCTGTGACGATTGCATTCATGTGGGCAAGGATACGAAACGACGGCCTTTTGGCGGGAATGCCGAGCGGGTCGGTCGGCCGGAATGCAAGTGGAGGGAGGACAAAAAAAGAGGCCAGAGCACAAGGCCCTGACCCCCTGAATAAACACCTAAAACCCTATTAACTAACCTAACTCTTTACTTCACGTCGATCTTGCGTGCGGGCTTCTCTTTAGCTTCCTCTTTTTTCGGCAGATCGATCACGAGCACGCCGTTTTCATAGTGGGCGTTGATTTGCTCGGGATCTACCGTTTCCGGCAGCTGGAAGCTGCGCTGGAACGAGGTGTAGTTGAATTCCCGACGCACGAAGTTTTCATCTTCGTTGACCTGCTCTTCCTGCTTCTGGACCGAGATGGTCAACACGTCGTTGTCAAGCTCGATCTGGAAGTCGTTTTTGTCGTACCCCGGTGCAGCCATTTCGATCCGGAACTTGTCCGGGCCTTCGACGATGTTCACCGAGGGTTGGCTTACGAACTGATCGCTGCCCACAAAGTTAGTGAGATTTTGATCAAAAAAGCTATCAAAAAGTTGATCGAACGTCTTCGTCAAGCTAAACGGATTATATCTTACCAGTGCCATAGCCTACTATTTTTTAAGGGTTTAACCATGCATTTTGGTTTTTCGGGGCATGGAAATTTTCCTGAAAAAAGCCGCCTTCTTACATGAATTTGACAAAGTTTAATCAATGAATTACTTGATTTCGATCTTGCGCGGCGGCTTTTCCTTGGCTTCCTCCTTCTTCGGCAGGGTCACCGTCAGGATGCCGTTCTTGTACGTAGCCTTGATCTTGTCGGCATCTACCGTTTCGGGCAGCATGAAGCTGCGTTCGAAGTTGTAGTAGGCAAACTCGCGACGACGGAACTCGTGACCTTCTTCCAGCTTCCACTCCTTGTTGACCGAAATGGTCAGTACGCCGTTGTCCATCTTCAGCTCGAAGTCGTCCTTCTTCAGACCCGGTGCAGCCATCTCGATGCGGTAGTGATCGGGTGCCTCGATGATGTTCACGGCAGCAACCGTACCGTTGGTACCCGAGAAGAAGTTCGACATCATTTCGTTCATCATGCGATCGAACATGGTCAGCGGGTTGTCATTGCTGACGCGCTTCTCTTCTTTCTTGGGGAAGATCGTCAGTTTCATGGCTCATGCATTTTTGGGTTCAACCATCCACCCACCCCCTTATCAAGGGGCGTTCCACTCGCTTTTCGCGCCATTTCGCTGACGGAATTGCAGCGACGTGCAGACGTTGTGACAGATAGCACCAACCAGTCCGTGACAAGCTGTCATCTAACTGAACATCAGTCATTTGCCCCTTTTGGCTCGGCGCATTCACCGTCCCCTTTCCGGCGTGGCGGCGGCCCTTTGGATCCGACGTTCTATTTTTGCGCAAACCTGCAGTGGCATGCTCCGACTCATCCGCAAAGTACACGTGATCGATCCCCGCGCTCCCCATCATCATCAAACCGTGGATCTGCTGCTCGACGATGGCGTGATTGCCCTGGTGGGGCAGGACCTCGACATCGAAGCGGCCGAGGTGCTCGAGGTGGAAGGGCTGCATGCCATGCCTGGCGGGTTGGACGTGGGTGCCTGGGTAGGCGACCCCGGCTTCGAGCAACGGGAAGACTTCGACAGCCTGAGCAAAGCGGCAGCGGCCGGCGGCTTCACCGAGGTGGCCGTCTGGCCCAACACCCTGCCCGTGGTGGATGGCAAGGCAGAGGTGGCCTATGTGGCTCGCCAGGGAGAACGCCTGCCCGTGGCTTTTCATCCCATCGGGGCACTCACCAAAGGCTGCGAGGGGACCACGATCACCGAAATGCGCGACATGCGGGAAGCGGGCGCCCTGGCCTTTTCCGACGGACTGCACCCCGTGCGGCACGCCGGCGTGCTGCTGCGCGCCATGCAGTACGTGCTGCCCTTCGAAGGCCTCGTCATCAACCAGCCTTTCGACGACAGCGTGGCACCCAACGGGCAGATGCACGAGGGACGGGTGAGCACGCTGCTGGGCCTCAAGGGCATGCCGCCGCTGGCCGAGACGCTCATGGTGCAGCGCGACATCGACATCCTGCGCTACACCGGCTCGCGGCTGCTGCTGCACGGCATCTCGTGTGCCGAGTCGGTGGAGCTCGTCCGACGTGCCAAAAACGAAGGGCTTCGGGTGTACGCCAGCGTGCCGCTGATGAACCTGCTCTTCACCGAGGACGACCTGGCTTCGTTCGACACCCGCTTCAAGGTGGTGCCGCCCCTGCGCACGGCAGCGGACCGTGCCGCCCTCATCGAAGGCTTGCGCGACGGCACCATCGACCTGGTGACGAGCAACCATTTGCCCGAAGAGGCCGAACACAAAGAGCGCGAGTTTGCCTTTGCGGCCTTCGGTGCCAGCACCATTCAGCACGTGTGGCATGGGCTACGGCAGGCCGGCTTCTCGCTCGAGGAAATCGCCGAGCTCATGGCCCATCGGCCGCGGCAGGTGCTCGGCCTGCCCACACCCGTCATCGATACGGGCGCTCCGGCCAACCTGACCCTGTTCACGCCAGACACGCGATGGACGTTTGGCGAAAGCCACAACCGCTCCCGCTCGACCAACGACCCCTTCCTCGACAGGCCGAAAGAGGGCATGATCCGCGGCATCGCGCGCAACGGCTTCTTCGTCTGGATCGACTGAGCTGCGCTTCCGATCCCTTCCCCACCCTCACCCGTCGATTGGCAGCGGCGAGATGTCGCGCCGTTTCCTTCCTTTCCGTATTTTCAAGCCGCAAACCCGTTTTCTTTCATCAAAACACACAGCGAAATGACTGACGAAACCCGCATTCCCGACCCGTCGAGCGTGTCCTACACGCCCCACGCCATCCGCTACGGCCTGATTGGTTCCGGGATCCTCGTGGTGTTGGGCCTGATCATGTACATCGCCGGCCTGTCCGACCCGGAAAAACAGCAAGGGGCCGCAGGCTGGATCAGCAACATCATCAACGCCGTCGTGATGATCTGGGCCATCCACTCGGCCATGAAGACCCATCGCGACCAGGACCTCGGCGGCTACATGACCTACGGCCGCGCCCTCGGCGTGGGTACCGTGACCAGCCTCGTCATGGCCGCCGTCACGCTCGTTTGGATGCTCCTGTTTTTCATGGTCATCGCGCCCGAGATGATCGACCAGATCAAGGAAATGCAGATGGCCCAAATGGAGCAGCAAGGCATGTCGGATGAACAGATCGAGCAGGCCATGGAAATGGCCGGCATGTTCACCTCGCCCACCGGCATCGCCATCATGGGCGCCATCGGTACCTTTATCTTCGGTTTCATTTTGTCCCTTATTATTGCGGCCTTCGCACGGAACAATCCACCCGAAACGGCCTGACGCTCGATGAGTAAACCATTTGTCAAATACGGTCTGATGGCAGGAACGGCGACGATTGCGCTGTTCCTGCTTTTGCTCCTGCTCCGCCCCGCCGCGATGTTTCATCCGGTGGTGTGGTGGGGCTCATTGTTGATCTACCTCACCCTGATGTGGGTGGCCGGCCGACGCGCGCGCCAGCATAGCGACACCCCGCTCGGCTTTCGCCAAATGATGCAGCAGGTGTTTCCCGTTTTCGTGGTGGCCAACGCGCTGTTCTACCTGTTCTGGTACGTATTGCTCGCCACGCGTCCCGACGTGGTGCAGATACAGTACGACATCCTGACCGCGCGCGGCTGGGAAGGCAGCATCGAGCTGTTGCGCCCCACACTGGCCGGCACCCTGCTCATGCTGCTGCAGAGCTTCGTAGGCGGCGCCGTACTGAGTGCACTGCTGGCGTGGGCGCTGAAGGAGGAGTGAGGATTCGAGGATTTGAGGAAGCGAAGATTTGACGGTTGAGA
>CAYNYN010000310.1:0-4569 GCA_964401445.1 uncultured Saprospiraceae bacterium
CTCACATCTCCAGCACCTCCTCCACCTCGGGGCTGAGGTCGGGTTTTGGCGAAAGCCAGGAAATGCCGATGAACAGGACGAGCGACAGGGCCAGGGCCACGGCCCCCGCGTCGATGCGGTAGGGCATTTGTATGCCGGCAATTTTGACGATGAAGTTGAATGCCAGGCTCGACAGGATGGCCACATTGGCGGCCAGCGGCGTGGCGCGCTTCCAGTTGAAGCCGATGGTCACCACGGGCACGAGCGCGGCGGCGAAGGTGCCCCAGCCGAACGCCCCCAGGATGGCCACCAGGTCGCCGGTATAGAGCGCGAAGAGGGCCGAGGCCGTGGCCAGCAGCACGGTCACCACGCGGGCCCACCACAGCTCGTGGGCGAGGCTGACGCCAAACGAGCGGGGGATATCGTGCACGATGGCGGCCGTGCCGATGTTGAGGAAACCGTCGGCCGTGGACATGATGGCGGCAAACAGGCCTGCCAGCACCACCCCCGCCAGCACCGGATGGGCATAGTGCTGCAAAAACTGCGAAGCGGCCGCGTCGGCGGCGTCCAGCTCGGGGTGCTGCCCCGACACCACCATGGCGCGCATGAACAGGCCGATGCCGATCCAGAGCAAGGCCGAGAAGACGTAGCCCAGCAGCGTGACGGGCAGGATGTGCCGGGCATCGCGCACGCGCCGGTTCATCATCAGCTTGGTGATGACGTGCGGCTGGCCCGAGCCCCCCATGCCGAACACGAACAGCCACGACAGGCAGCCGAACACGCCCAGCGTGCCCCACGGGCCGATGGCTTCGGGGTCGTCGGCAGCGATGGCATCCGCGATGCCCCGCATGCCTCCGTCGAAGGTGGTGACTACCGTGAAGAAAATGGCCAGCGCCGCCACGACCATCATGGCTCCCTGTACCAGATCGGTATACACCGAGGCGATGATGCCGCCCGTGACGACGTAGAACACCAGGATGGCGCTGCTGATGGCCACACAGGCCTCGAGGGAGATGCCGGGCCACCACGAGGCTTCGCGCAGCACGTCTTGCAGCACCACGGCCATGGCCAGGATCTGGGTGGCCAGGTAGCCCAGCACGCCCAGGATGATGGCCAGAGCCACGAAGAAACGGGTGCTGCGGCGCCCGTAGCGCAGGGCCACCACGTCGGGCAGCGAGACGGCATTGCCCAGCTCGGCCATGAGCCGCAGACGCTTGCCCAGGGCCAGAAACGTCACCTGAAAGCCGATGGCTGCCGCCACCACCATCCACACCGAGCTCATGCCCATGCGGTACACGAGGCCGGGGCCGCCCACGAATCCGAACCCGCTCAGCGTGCTTGAAAACACGGCAAAAGCCGTCAGCATGACGCCCAGCTCGCGGCCCGCCATGAAGAAGTCGTGGGTGGAACGCGTGCGGCGCATGGCCCACACGCCCACGGCCACACACAGCAGCATGTACAGGGCCAACGCACTCAGAATGATGGGATGTCGCATCGTCTCCATGCCTGCAGCTAATTTGGGCCGTAAAATAGGCAATGCCTGGCGGCACCAAAGGCCGCCGAGGCCGGAGCGCCCAACGAAAAAGGGCCGGACGCACATCGTCCGGCCCTCTATTTTGGCGTAAGCCAACTTGTTCAAAAATCAGAGCTTGTAGTTGATGCTCAACGAGAAGGTGGTGCCCGGGCGGAACTCCTGGATGAGGTAGTCGTTGCCCTTGTAGGTCATCACCTTGCGGAAGGTGGCGTTGAGCAGGTTGGTGGCGGCGAAGCGCAGGTTGAGGTGCTCGTTGAGGCCTTTGCTGAACGAGAAGTCGAGCTGCGGGAAGGCCTGCTCGTACACGTCGGGGTTTTTGCCTTCGCTGATCTCGGCCAGACGCGGACCGTACATGTTGAACGACAGCATGGCATCCACGCCCTTGTCCATGTCGAAGTAGTTGATGCCGGCGTTGACCAGCCAGGGCGACTGGCCGGGGAAGGGACGCGTCTCGCCCTTTTCGGGGTTGAACTGGCGCACGATGTCGAGCTCGGTCTCGGGGATGGCCATCACCGAATGGATGTAGCTGAAGTTGCCCTGGAAACGCAGCTTCTCGAGTGCCGGCGACAGGAACGTCAGCTTCTTGCGCAGCTCCAGCTCCAGGCCGTACACCATGGCATCCGATACGTTGACGTACTTGATCTCGGGGTTGGCCGCTTCGGGCACGAACGCCTTGCCGATCGGGTTGTCGAACGACTTGTAGTAGGCACTGACGGCCACCAGCTCGCCGGGCGTGGGGAACAGCTCCCAGCGCAGGTCGTAGTTGGTCACCAGGGTGCGCTCCAGCTCGGGGTTGCCCGTGATGCGGAAGCCACCGATGAAGTCGAACGAGGTGAAGGGCGCCAGCTCCCGCATGTTGGGTCGGGCCAGCGTGCGCGTGAACGAGGCACGCAGGTTCATGTCCTCCTTCAGCTTGTACACCACGTTGAGGGCGGGCAGCAGGTCGAGCTGGTCGATGCGGCCGGTAGCCAGGGCCGTGTCGCGGCTCTGCACGGCGATGTCGGTCTGTTCGAGGCGCAGGCCGCCGATGAAGCGCCAGTTGCCCGTGCTGTAGTCGGCCATGGCATAGGCTGCCGCGATGTTTTCATGGCCCGTATAGCTGTTCTGGTTCGAGCTCTTGCGGTCGTTGATGGCGAAGAGGCCCGCCTGGTAGCGCATCAGCGTCGAGTCATAGCCGATGATGCCCACGTTGTCGGGGCCGAACCAGAAGTCGGGATCGCCGTTGTAGTCGGCGGCGTAGGGCGAGCTGTTGCGCATCTGCAGGACGTTGTCCACGAACTGGCGCGTCTTGGCGCTGTACAGTCCCCCCACCTTGATCTTGTTCTGCGTGCTGCTGCCTTGCGCAAAGGGGATGGTGAGATCCACCTTGGCCACCTGCTGGCGATCGTCGAGCGAGCGGAAGAAGTGGTAGGGCAGGTCGTACTCGGCCGGCGAGATGAAGTAGGTGGTGTCGCCCGTGGGCTGCACCTTGTAGGTGTTGGCGAACTGGCGGAAGTCGGGCTCGTCCTGGCTGCTCTGCACCGTCGACAGGCCCCAGTCGAGGCGGATACCCGACTGGCCGAGCACGTGTTCGCCTGCCAGCTGGTGCGTCATCAGGCTGCGCGCGCGGAACAGCAGGGCCCGCGACTCGAACACGCCGCCACCCGACACGATGCCGGGATAGGCACCGCTCATCGTCTGGCTCAGTTTTTCGGCATCGTGGTTATACAGGGCGATGTAACTGATTTTCTGGCTTCCGCCAAACTTGTAGGCCAGGCCGGCCATGGCACCCAGCTGCGGGTTGTCGAGGCCGCGCGCTTCGGTGAGGTCGTAGAAGGTATTGAGCTCCTCGCTGTTGGGGTCGGTCAGCTCTTCGTAGGCCAGCACGCCGTCGTTGTAGCCGCGGAAGCTGCGCTTGTAGCTGGCGCCGGCCAGCACGCCCAGCGGGTTGCCGAAGAGCTTGTACTGGTTGCCCAGGCTGAAGTTGAAGCTGTGGTCGGGCAGGCTGGTCATGGTGGTGGGTGCCATCTGGCTGCTCAGCGCCCGGCTCGTCTGGTCGAGCAGCGCGGCCGTAGCTTCCTTGCTGCGCGCCCGGATGTAGAGGCTGGGGGTGAGCTGGCGCACCACTTCGGGATCCTGGAAAATCTCGGGCAGCTGGCGCGTGCCATCGTCGTAGCCCAGCCAGTCCCACTTGCCACCCTGGTGCGTCAGGAAGTCATTGCGCAGCGTGCTCTGCGTGTTGTAGCCCAGCGACACGCCAGCCTGGAAGGTAGCTTCTTCGGGGAAGCTCCTGGTATTGAGGTTGACGTTGCCGCCCGTGAAGTTGCCCGGCATGTCGGGCGTAAAGGTCTTCGACGTGATGAGGTTGTCGAGCAGGTTGGCGGGGATGAGGTCGAGCTGGGTGCTGTTGCGGTAGGGGTCGTTGCTGGGCAGCGGCATGCCGTTGAGCTGTGCGCTCGAGTAGCGGTCGCCCAGGCCGCGCACCACGATGTAGCGGCCATCCTGCACCGAGGCGCCCGTGACGCGCTTCATGCTCTCGGCCGCGTTGGCGCTGCCGAAGCGCGCCATCTCCTGTGCCGAGAGGTTGTCGGTGATGCCGGGCGCCTTTTTGCGCAAAGCGATGAGGGCCACCTCCGAGCGGTCCACGCGCTCGGCAGCCACCTCCACCACGTTCAGCTCCTGTACCTGCGACTCCATGAAGAAGTCCACCACCGTCGTCTCACCAGCCACCACCACGATGCCCGTCAGCACCTGGTCGGGGAAGCCGATATAGGAAGCCTGCAGATCGTAGGTGCCGGCAGGCAGGCTCAGCTCGAACTGGCCATCGAGGTCGGTTTCCGTGCCGAGGGGCGGGTCCGTCTGCAGCACGATGACGTTGGCGAACATCAGGGCCTCGCCCGTGGCTTTGTCCACCACCTTGCCGCGGACGATGCCATCCTGGGCCAGGGCCCCTGTGGTCATGCCGGCGAGCACCAGCAGCAAGCAGATTTTTTTTACCAAATGCTCCATGATTTTGAACAAGTTGTTTTGAACGATGCCCGGTGCCGAAGGGTGACTTTGCGTCTCTGCCACCGGGT
>CAYNYN010000311.1:0-4565 GCA_964401445.1 uncultured Saprospiraceae bacterium
TGAAGTCACCCATGCTGATCGAAGGCGCCGTCGTGTCGATCACCTTGATGATCTGTACGGCATCCTCGATCTCGCCCGTAATCGGGTCGAAGAAGAAGGTCACTACCTGACCGGTGCACCAGTCGAGTACCGTCCAGGTGCGCACGATCTTGAAGCTCGTACCACACGAAGCCAGTTGCTCGTCCGAATGCGAGTAGTTGTACATGCAGTACTGGCCATCCAGGCTTACCGGACCATTCGACGAAGCCGTCCAGCCCATGGGCACGCCAGCGCCAGCAGGCGAAGCGTCCACCAGACCCGGGTTGGCATTGTAGTCGCTGCAGTCGATCGTCACGTCGTTGGGCATGTCGATGAAGTCCGGACGCTCGATCGTGATGGTCTGGAAGCACGAGGCCGACTGGTTGCCCGAAGCATCCACTGCCACGAACTCGCGGATCAGCACAACGGCATTGTCGCCTTCGCAGGGATCCGTGTCGATCCAGAAGTTGTCGACCATCTGGATCTGGATGTTGGCATCGGGCGTACAGTTGTCGTCTGCCGTAACGGTCGTACCAGCTACGCCATTACCGAAAGGCAGATTGTAGTCGTCCGAGCACGAAATCACGGCGTTCTGGCACGTGATTTCGGGAGCCGCCTTGTCCTCCACGTGGAAGGTGCTCCAGCAGGAGTTGCCCGTGTTGGGGTCGATCACCTTGGCCACGAGGTTCACGCCCAGCAAGCTGGAAGCGTTGAACACCACGGGCTCGGTACCCGAATACAGGAGATTGACACCCTGATACACCTCGATGTCGTAAGTCACCGCGGGATCGGGTGCCTCGAGTAGGTCGTCGGCAGAGAGCGAAACCTCACAGGTGTTGAGGTCCGGGCTTGCCGAGATCTGCACGTGGTCATTACAGGCCATCGACTGGGCCCACGCTCCGCTCCCCAAAAGGAGCATCATCGCGGACGCCAGCAACCACCTTGCCTGACGTGCAATGGTAAAATTCGTTCTTTCCATAAGATCACAATTTGTTAATAATGAAACAATCAAGTTAGCAAATACAGTACGAGATTATACAGTAGCAATTTTTGCTCATGCACACACCTGCAGTAGCCAACAGGCACACATGGCAAACTCATGAATCGAGTTCAATGCACGTTACGGAATCCCATGAAAGGCAAGCACAAGACGCGAATAAATCGGCTTGGGGGTAGGGGACAAGTTCAGGGGGCAAGCGCGATGGCCGGCCTGTTCATGGGATGGGGTAATTTGTCAAAGACCAAACAAAGTTAGCAACAAGGGTCGAAAAAACAACTCCTTGCAGCCGCAAAGAGATATTGACCCAAAAAATTCTCTTGCAAAAATACGCGATCATTCCATACACACACTACCCTAAAATGGGTAAATATTGAATTTCCGATCAAATCAGGCAGTTTTCATAGGCAGCTTTCAGCAATCCGGCCGTATTGCTCACACCGAGTTTGCGCATGATGTTCTTGCGATGCACACTCACCGTCTGGTCGCTGATGAACAGCTTTTGCGCGATCTCCTTGGTGCTCATGGCCTGCGAGATGAGGCGCAGCACCTCCAGCTCGCGCTTGGTCAGCAATTGCTTGCGCAAAAAGGGATCCTGCCAGCGCGCACGGGCCTGGCTGCGCGCGCGGACACGCTGAGCCGATGCCGCCTCTACGAGCGCCACGCCTTCGCCAAAAACAGTCTGGCCCTGCAAAATGCTCTCTACCGCCTGCAGGATCTCCCCGGGCTCGCTGCTTTTCAGCACATACCCGTCGGCGCCCAGCTTGAAAGCCTTCTTGGCCAACTTGCAGTCGTCATAAGCCGTGAGTACGAGCACCTTCATTTCCGACCAGCGGCCATCGAGCGCCTCCAGCACTTCGAAGCCATCCATGCCGGGCATGTTCAGGTCCAGAATGAGCAGGTCGGGATTGTGGCGGCGTACCGCCTGAAGGCATTCGTTTCCCGTCCGGATAGAAGCCACTATATCGAATGAAAACTGGTCGGATGAGCGCAGCAACGATGCGACCGCAGAGCGAAAAAGAGGATGATCATCGGCAAGCACCACCCGTTTCACCACAAGCGTTTCAGGCATGTTCATTCGGTTTTGGATATGTTCAGGACAATAATTTGTCAGCAGCTCTGACATTACGCTCAGGAATTCGTTCGACGGTACGGGCCATCCACGGTTTCCCGATCTGTTCATGGAAGGGTTCTGCAGCTCGGCACTATCCCATTCAAATCTCGTTCCACATTGGCAAAGAACGAAATGGGGTACCCACTCCGCGTCAATAGAACGGACCGGAGACAGCAAGGGTCAAAACAGCAAAATGATACAGGGGACAAGCCGGCAAAGGGACATGCACCGGAATGGTGCCACCGGAATGGATTCGATTGTTCATGGGATCAATTTGTCGTTCGCGCCCCGAAAGACGCATCTATTGTCTTTCACTCTGGTGCTTGGGGATGGCTAAATTACAGTTGATCAGGTGAGAATGTCAAGAAAAAGCACACACATTTCAATTTTTCATAGAAAAATGAACCAAATTCAAACCAAAAGTGACCATCAGGCGAAGAGCGCATCGGCCCTTTTCAGCTCATTACCAGCATCCGAGGCCAGGGCAAACGTGAATCCGGGGTGAATGGCATAAGCGCCCCACGCTCCCGCCTTGTTCACTGCCAGCAATCCCACCTGAAAATCGGGCTTGCCGCCGCCATGCCAGGCCACGATGCGCTCGATGGCCTGGCGGCAGGCCTGCTGCGGCGTCTTGCCATGCCGCATGGCTTCCACGACCACGAAGCTGCTCAGGGTGCGCATCACGGCTTCGCCCAGGCCGGTGGCCACCGCACCGCCCACCGCGTTGTCGACGTACAGGCCGGCGCCGATGATGGGGGAGTCGCCCACCCTGCCCCGCATTTTGAAGGCCAGGCCGCTCGTGGTGCACGCGCCGGCCACGTCACCCCGTTCATCGAGGGCCAGCATGCCGATGGTGTCGTGGTTTTCGATATTGATGACCGGCTGGTACCTGCTCGTCTTTTTCCACTCCTCCCATGCCTGGCGCGCCCGCTCCGTGAGCAGGTCCTCTTTTGGGAACCCCTGCGCCAGGGCAAACTGCAATGCCCCTTCGCCGGCCAGCATGACGTGGGGCGTCTCTTCCATCACCTTGCGGGCCACGGATATGGGATGCTTGATGTGCTCCAGAAAACACACGGCGCCCGCACGGCCGTCGGGCCCCATGATGGAGGCATCGAGCGTAACGTGCCCGTCGCGGTCGGGCAGGCCGCCATACCCTACCGACATGGAGTCGGGGTCGGCTTCGGGCACGCGCACCCCGGCTTCCACGGCATCCACCACCGTGCCGCCCGACTGCAGGGTGTGCCACGCCACCTCATTTGCCGGAAGGCCGTGATCCCAGGTGGAGATCACCAGCGGGCGCGTTTTTTTCGGACTTTTGCGCGCAGCAAAGAGCGGTGCCTGGCGGGCAAAAAGGGTCGGGACACTCAGCCACCCAAGGGCGCCGGTCAGGCTCTGGAAGAGAAATTTTCTTCGACTGTTCATCGTCTGACAATTGAAAGCGGATGCACGAAAAGAGCAGCCAAAATAAGTCGCAACCGGCAAACGCACCTTCCTTGCCTGCCCGCGCCTTGCTTCGCATCGTGCAGGGCACGGCCCGTTTGCCATGGCCTTTCTTCGCAGGCATGGCCCACCTGATCCGATGGGTGGTGTTCGGGCTGGGGCGCTACCGCAAGGTGGTGGTGCGCCAAAACCTGTCGCGTTCCTTCCCCGAGCTCGATTCGGCGCGCATCCGTCGCATACAGCAAACATTCGAACGCCACTTCGCCGAGCTGCTCGCAGAGACGCTCAAGGGCTTTGCCATCACGGCTGCCGCCCTGCGCCGACGCCTCCGGGTGGAAGGCATGGAGCACGTGCAGGCACACCTGAAAGAGGGGCGCAGCGTGCTCGTCATGGCTGGCCATTACGGCAACTGGGAATGGCTGGGCCATGCCCTGGCCATCGAGGCGGCGCCCTGGCCCGCCTGGGCCGTGTACAAACCCCTGTCCAACAAGGCCGTCGACTGGCTCATGCAGCGCGTGCGCAGCCATCTGGGACTGCAGCTCTGCCCCCAGCCGCTCGTGCCGCGCATGTTGCGCGAGTTGAAGCGCAGGCCCGGAGTAGCCTACTTCATCGCCGACCAGACGCCGCTGGACCTCGACCATGCCCACTGGCTGTACTTCCTCGGGCAGGACACGCCCTTCTTCCACGGCGTGGACAAGATTGCGCGCGCCACGGGCTTCCCCGTCTTCTATGCCCGAATGGAAAAGAAAGGATGGGCGCACTACCACGTCACCATCGAGCCGCTCGTGCCGGAACCGCGGATGCAGCCGGAAGGGGCCGTCACCCTGGCTTTTGCCCGCAGGCTGGAAGCCCAGATCCGGCAGCGCCCCGAGCACTGGCTATGGACGCACCGCCGCTGGAAGCGCAGCCACCTCAAGCCCGCCCGCGCCATCGTGGTGGACGAGTCCACGCCAGCGTGAGTGCCTGCCCATCGAAGGTCTTCTGCTTTCGCAAAAA
>CAYNYN010000312.1:0-4557 GCA_964401445.1 uncultured Saprospiraceae bacterium
CATGTGATGGGCGCCGCTGTCAGGCTTCGGCCTCCTGTGCCTTGTACTCCTCGATGAGGCGCTGCTGCACGTCGTGCGGTACGGGAGCGTACTCGGCGAAGCGCATCTTGAACTTGGCGCGCCCCTGCGAGATGGAGCGCAGCGTGGAGGAGTACTGGTACATTTCGGCCAGCGGCACCTTGGCGATGATCTTCTGGTAGTGACCTTCGGCGCTCATGCCCTGGATGATGGCGCGGCGCGTCTGCAGGTCGCCCATGATGTCGCCCATGACGTCGTCGGAGCAGAGGATCTCGAGCTCGTAGATGGGCTCGAGCAGCTGGGGCCCTGCCTTTTCGAAGGCGCGCTTGAAGCACTGCGAGGCGGCAATCTGGAAGGCCATGTCGTTCGAATCGACGGGGTGCATCTTGCCGTCGTAGATGTACACGCGGATGTTCTGGCAGGGCGAGCCGGTGAGCGGCCCTTCCTCCATCTTCTGCATGATGCCCTTCTTGATGGCGTTGCTGAACTTGGAGTCGATGGCGCCCCCGACGATGCACCAGTAGTAGGACAGGCGCCCGCCCCAGGGCAGCTCTTCCTCTTCCTTGTTCTTGATGGTGAGGTCGGACGGGTCGGGCATGCCCTCGTACCAGGGCTCGATGCGCATGTGCACCTCGGCGAACTGGCCGGCGCCGCCCGTCTGCTTCTTGTGGCGGTAGGCTTCGCTGGCCTCCTTGGTGATGGTCTCGCGGTACGAGATGCGGGGCCGCTCGAAGTCGATGTGCACGCCATTGACCTTTTCGAGGCGGTACTTGATAAGGTCGAGATGGAGCTGCCCCTGCCCGTGCAGGATGGTCTGCTTGAGGGTGCGCGACTGCTCGACGATGAGGGTGGGGTCTTCCTCGGCGATGGTGAAGAGGGCCTTCATGGCCTTTTCCATCTCGTTCTTGCCTTCGGTGCGGATGGCTGCGCGGATGCGCGGCTCGGGCCAGTGGATGGGCTCGATCTTGTGGTCGACGCCTTTCTGGTTGAGCGTCTGGTTGGTGTGCGAGTTCTTGAGCTTGACGGTGACGCCCAGGTCGCCGGCCTTGAGCTCGGTGACGGGCGTGCGCTGCTTGCCGTTGGCCACGAAGATGGCGCTGAGGCGCTCTACGGTGCCGTTGTCGGCGTTGACCAGCTCATCGCCGGCCTTGAGCGTGCCCGAATAGACCTTGAAGTAGGACACGTTGCCCACGCGCGGCTCCGAGATGGTCTTGTAGATGAAGATGGTGGTAGGGCCGTTGGGGTCGCAGGGCAGCTCGCCTCCACCCACGAGCCTGGCAGGCGGCCGGTCGGCCGGCGAGGGGCACACGTCGTTGATGAAGCCCATGATGCGGCCCGAACCCATGTTGCGCTCGGCCGAGCAGACGAACAGGGGCACGAGCTGGCAGTTGGCGATGGCGATGCGCAGGCCGTAGGCCAGCTCCTCCTCGCTGAGCGTGCCGGCCTCGAAGTAGCGCTCCATGAGGTCTTCGTCGTTCTCGGCAGCGGCTTCCACGATGGCGTTGTGCATCTCCTGGGCGCGGCCGATCTCGGAGTCGGGGATGGGTTTCTTCTCGGGCTTGCCGCCCTCGGGGCCAAAGACGTACATCGTCATGCGCAGGGCGTCCACGATGGTGTTGAAGCCCGGGCCCGTCTGCAGGGGATACTGGAAGGGCAGCACCTTGCTGCCGAAGCGGGCGCGCGCCTGCTCGACGGTCAGGTCGAAATCGGCCTTTTCGTGATCCACCTGGTTGACCACGAAGATGGCGGGCGTATGGAAGGCCTCGATGTATTCCCAGATGAGCTCGGTACCCACCTCGACGCCGCTGCGGGCGTTGAGCACCATGCAGGCCGTGTCGGCCACCTTCAGCGCCGAGATCACTTCACCCACGAAGTCGTCGAGGCCCGGCGTGTCGATGATATTGATCTTGGAATCCTTCCAGCTCGCGTGCATCAGCGAAGCAAAAATGGACCCCTTGCGCTCCTGCTCGATCTCGGAATAGTCGGACACGGTATTGCCTTCCGAGACCGAGCCACGTCTGTCGATCTCTCCGGCTTCATACAGCATCGCCTCCGCCAAGGTCGTCTTGCCGGAGCCGGAATGGCCCAACAACGCCACATTCCGGATGTTTTTGGTGTCGTAGCTCATATACCGAATGAGTTTTATTATTGAAAAATTGGTTGCTTTGCAGGGCTTCGGGACATTGCCCGCAGCTTTGATTTTCCGGAGTAGCGCGAGGCGTTTGCGAAAGCGGCGGCCGTTGGAAAACGGCTTTGAAATTAGGAATTATATACCATTCGCAAAACTATGCTTGCGAAATTGGCCCTCAGGTGATTTTTCGCATTGGAAAAAACAAAGCCAGCCGAATGCCGGCAGCGCTACTTCATCGCCCGAGCCGAAGGGGGCGGTCCGTTGTCTGCCTGCCCGGGGGCGCATATCGATGTCCAATGAGCGTTCCCTGCAATATAGCGCCGGTGAATGATGATGATGAATATCGCGTAAAGAGGATTTGAAGATTCGAGGTTTGAGTCCACTGCAAAAAGTCGATGGACAATGGACGACAGACAATAGACACACATATTTTATTCATAAAACACTGACAATAAACTTTAAACACTAAACTTCAAACTATAAACTCAAACCCTCAACCATTTTTTTTCAAGGGACTCAATTTCCATCGACTATCGACTTTTTTAACCACACGCACATGATCCGCTACCACATGATCGATGGGGTGCTGACGCCCGCTGCCGAAGCCTCGGTGCACGTCACCGACCTGGGCTTGCTGCGCGGCTACGCCATTTTCGACTATCTGCTCACGCGCTCGGGGCAACCCATGTTTCTCGACGATTACCTGTCGCGGCTGTTGCGGTCGGCCGAGCTGCTGCGCCTGAAGCTGCCCTTCGACCGGCAGGAGCTGCGCCGCCAGGTGGTCGAGCTGGTACAGGCCAACGACATGGAAGAAGGGGGCATCCGCTTCCTCGTGACGGGCGGCCCCAGCCCCGACGGCTACACGCCCGCCACGGCGCCCACCGTGCTCATCCTGGCTCATCCCATGCCGCGCTTCGACCCGCAGGCCTACGAGCAGGGCGTCAAGCTGTTGCTCTACGAATACCGCCGCGACATTCCCGAGGTCAAGACCACCAACTACATCATCGGCATCCATCAGCTGCCCCGGCTGCAGGCCGCCGGTGCTTCCGAGGTGCTGTATCACGATGGCACCCACATCTTCGAGACGACGCGCTCCAACTTTTTCGTGGTGAAAAAGGACGGCACCATCGTCACGCCGGAGCAGGGCGTGCTCAAGGGCATCACGCGCAAGAACGTCATCCGGCTGGCGCAGGAAGAATATCCGGTGGAGCTGCGGCCGCTGGCCATCGAGGAGCTGCACGACGCGGCCGAAGCCTTCGTCACCAGCACCATCAAGCGGGTAGCCCCCGTGGTGCAGGTCGACGACATCGTCATCGGCGCGGGGCGGCCCGGCCCGGTGGCGGCGCGCCTGCGCGAAAAGCTCATCGCCCTGGAGCAGCAATACATCGCCGAGGCGGCCCTGTCGTCCTGAAACGCGCGTCCATGCCGCTGTTGCTACGCCACACGCTCGAGCCCTGCGAGGGCGTCCTCGGCATCTGGGAGATCGCCGAGGACGAGGCCTTTTTTCGCGCCCGCCTGGCGCTGACGCCCGCCGAGCAGGCCCAGCTCGACGCCATCAAGGGGCGCAAGCGCACCGAGTGGCTGGCGGTGCGCCACCTGATCCACCTGCTGTCGGAGCGCGAGGTGCGCGGCGCCATCCTCAAGGACGCCTGCGGCAAGCCCCACCTCGAAGGCTCCACCTGGCACATCTCCATCAGCCACTCGCACGCGCGCGCCGCCGCCATCGCCTCGCCCCTGCCCGTGGGCGTCGACATCCAGTACATCGTGCCGCGCATCGAACGCATCGCACACAAGTTCCTGCGGCCCGAAGAGCAGGAAGCCCTCGACGACGACCACCGCATCGCCCACATGCACGTCTACTGGGGCGCCAAGGAGAGCCTGTACAAGGCCTGGGGGCGGCGCCAGCTCGACTTCCGGGCGCACCTGTGGCTCGAGCCGTTCCCCTTTTTGCCGGAAGGCGGCCACACCACCGGCCACATCGAGAAAGACGGGCGCCGGCTCGACTTCTGCGTGTACTACCGCATGCTCGATGGCTACATGCTCACCTGGGCCGTCCTCGACGCGCCGCAAACGCCTGCCCCATGACGCTCGAAGTGTGCGCCAACTCCATCGAATCGGCCCTGGCGGCATGGCGCGGCGGCGCCCACCGCATCGAGCTGTGCAGCAACCTGGAGCGGGGCGGCCTGACGCCGGGGCCCGGCACCCTTGCCGAGGCGTGCCGCCGCCTCGACATACCGGTAATGGTACTGCTGCGGCCGCGGGCAGGCCACTTCCACTACACGGCCGCCGAGCAGGAGGTCATGCTGGCTTCCGCCAAATTTTGCCGACAGGCGGGCGCCGCCGGCCTCGTGGTGGGCGCCCTCACGGCCGACGGCATGCCCGATCGGCCATTCCTGGAAAAAATTTGC
>CAYNYN010000313.1:0-4552 GCA_964401445.1 uncultured Saprospiraceae bacterium
GGGACTCAAGACAGGAAAGCACCCGGCTTTGGGCGTCGGGCTCGCCTTGTGGGCTCGCGCTTTGTCGCGTAGTGCTCCCCGCGGCCGAGTGTGTATCTTTGCCCGACTTTTTTCAGCACGGTTTTTTCATTTGGCGAAAGCCGGAACACACAAACAGGACCAACCATGTATCGTACACATACCTGCGGCGAGCTGCGCATCGGCGACGTGGGCAAGACCGTCACCCTCAGCGGATGGGTGCAGACCACGCGCGACCTGGGCGGCATGACGTTCATCGACCTGCGCGACCGCTACGGCATCACGCAGCTCGTCTTCGACATGGACACCAACGCCGAGCTGTGCCAGCGCGCCCGCAAGCTGGGGCGCGAGTGGGTGATCAAGGCCACGGGCACGGTGCGCGAGCGCGCCAGCAAGAACCCCAACCGCCCCACCGGCGACATCGAGATCGAGGTGCACGAGCTGGAGGTGCTCAACGCCAGCAAGGTGCCGCCCTTCACCATCGAAGAGGAGACCGACGGCGGCGACGACCTGCGCATGAAGTACCGCTACCTCGACCTGCGCCGCCCGCCGCTGCAGCGCAACATCATCTTCCGGGCCCGCCTGGCGCTCGAGACGCGCCGCTACCTGTACGAGCAGGGCTTCCTCGAGATCGAGACGCCCTTCCTCATCAAGAGCACGCCCGAGGGGGCGCGCGACTTCGTGGTGCCCAGCCGCCTCAACCCCGGCCAGTTCTACGCGCTGCCCCAGTCGCCACAGACGTTCAAGCAGATCCTGATGGTGGCCGGCTACGACAAGTACTTCCAGATCGTGCGCTGCTTCCGCGACGAGGACCTGCGCGCTGACCGTCAGCCCGAGTTCACGCAGATCGACTGCGAGATGTCGTTCGTCACGCGCGAGGACGTGCTGCAGACCTTCGAGGGGCTGACGCGCCACCTGTTCCGCACGACGCTGGACGTCGAGCTGCCCGAGTTTCCGCGCATGAGCTACGACGAGGCCATCCGTCGCTACGGCTCCGACAAGCCCGACCTGCGCTTCGGCATGGAGTTCGTCGAGCTGAACGAGCTGGTCAAGGGGCAGGGCTTCAGCGTCTTCGATCAGGCCGAGCTGGTGGTGGGTATCTGCGCCGAAGGGCAGGCGCCCCACTATTCGAACAAGGACCTCAAGAAGCTCACCGAGTGGGTGCAGCGGCCCCAGATCGGCGCCAAGGGGCTGGTGTACGTCAAGATCAACGAAGACGGCACCTTCAAGTCGAGCGTGGGCAAGTTCTTCTCCGACGACCAGCTGCAGCGCTGGGCCGACGCCTTCGGCGCCAAAAAGGGCGACCTGCTGCTCATCCTGGCCGGCGAGGCCGAAAAGACGCGCAAGCAGCTCGCCGAGCTGCGCCTCGAGATGGGGCGCCGCATGGGCCTGATGCAGCCCGGCGACTTCAAGCCCTTGTGGGTGGTCGATTTCCCGCTGCTCGAGTGGGACGAGGAAGAGCAGCGCTTCTTCGCCATGCACCATCCCTTCACCGCGCCGCGCCAGAGCGACATCCCGCGCATGCTCGACGGCGACTTCGAGACGATGAAGAGCCTGCGCGCCGACGCCTACGACCTCGTCATCAACGGCGCCGAGATCGGCGGCGGCTCCATCCGTATCCACAACCGCGAGCTGCAGGAGAAAAACTTCAAGCTGCTGGGCTTCACGCCCGAAGAGGCCGAGCGCCAGTTCGGCTTCCTCATGGGCGCCTTCGAGTACGGCGCGCCGCCCCACGGCGGCATCGCCTTCGGCTTCGACCGGCTGTGTGCCGTGATGCAGGGGCAGACCAGCATCCGCGACTTCATCGCCTTCCCCAAAAACAACATGGGCCGCGACATGATGATCGACGCACCCTCGCCCATCAGTGAGGAGCAGCTCGAGGAGCTGCACCTGCGGGTGGTGGACCTGCCGGAAAAAGACTGAGCCGATGGATGCGCCCCCCGACGGCCGTTTGCCGAAAGGCTGGACGCGGCTGGCTGCCCTGGCCTGGCTGGGGCTGCTGGTGCTGGCGGTGGTGGCCTGGCGCGAGCGCGCCCTCTTCATGGATGCCTCGTTCCAGGCGTTCCACATGCTGCTCGAGGAGCGGCTGCTGATCTATCACTACCGCTTCTGCAATGCGCTTTCGCAAATACTGCCGCTGGCCGCCATCGAGGCGGGGCTGCCGCTGAAGGCCGTGCTGTTCGGCTACTCGCTCAACGTGTGGCTGCTCTACTTCGGCCTCTGGCTGCTGCTGCACCGGGTGCTGCGCCACGAGCGGCTGGCGTGGGTGTGGCTCCTGTTCCTGACGCTCATCTCGCTCGACAGCTTCTACTTCATCCCGCCCGAGCTGTTTCAGGGCATTGGCTGGATGCTGCTGCTGTGGGCCTGGGTGGCCCGTCGGCCCGACATGGCGGGCTGGCGCTTCTGGCTGGTGGCGCTGGTGCTGGCGGCCACCTTCACCTTTGCGCACAGCCTGGTGCCGCTGGTGTTTTTCTACTGCTTCGGCTGGTTCTGGCTCGACCGCCGCGGCTGGCGGCACCGCCGCATGGTGGCGCTGGCGGCCCTGGTGCTGGCCGTCATGGTGGCGCACGAGCTGTGGTTCACCGACTGGTACGACGCCATGAAGAAGGAGGAGTTCTGGCGGCACGCGCGCCAGTACTGGCCCCGCTACCACGAGCTGCCCGCCAACGGGCGCTTTTTGGCGAAAGCCGTCAAGTTCTACTACCTGCTGCCGGCGCTGGCCCTGCTCATGAGCGCCGTGTACGCGTGGCGGCGCTGCTGGCTCAAGCTGGCCTGGATGTGGGGCTTCGGGCTGGCGTTCGTGCTGCTGCTGCACATCGGCTCGCCGGCCACGGCCTACCGCTTCTACAGCGAAGCCAACTACATGCCGCTGAGCGTGGTGGTGGCGCTGCCCTTCGTGTTCGACGGCTGGGCTGCCTTTCGGCAAATGGCGCAGCGGCCCCGCTGGGCATGGCTGTGGCCCCACGGCACGCTGGCGCTGCTGGCCCTCATGCTGGCCGTGCGCCTCAACGCCATCTGGCACAATCACGACCACTTCGTGCGGCGCCTCGACTGGATGGTCGAAACGGTGCGCCATGCCCGCCACGCGTGGCAGACCAACCGCGTGCTCGTGCCCAAGGCGCGCGCGCCGATGGACCTCATCGTCATGGAGTGGAGCGTGCCGTACGAGAGCGTGCTGGCCACCGCCCTCATCCACCCCGACTCGGCGGGCGAGGTCTTCGTGCGCCGCGATTTCGAGCGCTTCCGCAAATGGCTCGAGGACGAGCGGCAGGGTTGGTTCCTCAGCGAGTTCGACCAACTGCCGGCCGACACGCTGCCGGACCGCTACATCCGCCTGGGGCATTGGCCGTTCCGGCTCGTGGAGTAGGGCTCAGGCGGCTTCGCCTTCGTTGCCCTTGTTGCCGCTTCCGCTGAGCGTGATGAACAGGATGACGATGGCCACGCCGAAGATGACGACGAGGGTGAGGAACACCAGCAGGTTGGCAAAGGTCCAGTCAACGAGGAACATAGGTCGAAGCTTTTTTTTGCGACACAATGCAATGGCGAGGATAAAATTTGGCGAAAGCCGCCATCTGAAGACTGATATTGCTCACCGCGTGGGGTGATATTTGTGGTTGGAGAAGGAGTCCACGGAGCTTCGCGACCATCGTCGCCAGGCGCGTCATTGAAAGCAACACAAGGCATGTATCAACGCACACCGAAAGACATCCGCTGGCACGACGTGCTCGCCTACTGTCAGGCACACAGCACGCCCCAGAGTGAACTGCTGTATCGCCTCGAACGCGAGACGCATCTGAAGACCATGGCCCCCCAGATGATGGCCGGCCCCTACCAGGGCCAGTTGTTGCGGTTCATCAGCTGGATGGTGCGGCCGCGGCGCGCGCTCGAAGTGGGCACCTTCACGGGCTATGGGGCGCTCTGCCTGGCCGAGGGGCTGGCGGAGGGTGGCGTGCTGCACACCGTCGAGGTCAATCCCGAGGTGGTGTGGCTGGCCGAGAAGTATTTTGCGGAAGCGGGCATGACCGACCGCATCCGCCTGCACGTGGGCGATGCGTTCGAGGTGGTGCCTGCACTGGAGGGGCCGTTTGACCTCGTGCTGCTCGATGCCGGCAAGCGCCAGTACGAGGCCATGTACGAGCTGGTGCTGCCCAGGGTGCGCCCCGGCGGCTTCCTGCTGGCCGACAACGTGCTGTGGTCGGGCAAGGTGGTGGGCGGCCACGACGATGCCGACACCCGCGCCCTCGAGGCTTTCAACAGCAAGGTGGCTGCCGACCCGCGCGTCGAGTGCCTGATGCTGCCCGTACGCGACGGACTGACCATCGTGCGGAAGAAGGTGGAGTGAGCCGCCCGGCGCAAGAGCTGGCGCACAGACATAGAGACGCTTGCGAACCTTCGCAAGGTTCGTAAGCGTCTGCAGACGCATCACCACGCCTGAAAAACGGCGCTGCGCCACCCCCGGTCGTCGGGAGCGGCGCAGCAGCATATCAGGTCGAGACTCGAATCCTTGTATGTTGCACCCGCACAAGCATTCCGG
>CAYNYN010000314.1:0-4545 GCA_964401445.1 uncultured Saprospiraceae bacterium
AGCACGCGGTCGCTCATGGTGGCCAGCTCCTGGTTGTGGGTGGCGATGACGAAGGTCTGGCCAAAATCCAGGCGCAGCTTGAAGATGAGCTGATGCAGCTCCTGCGACGAGACCGAATCGAGGTTACCCGAGGGCTCGTCGGCGAAGACGATGGCGGGCTGGTTCATCAGTGCCCGGGCCACGGCCACGCGCTGCTGCTCGCCGCCGGAGAGCTGGCCGGGCTTGTGGTCGAGGCGCTCGCTGAGGCCCAGGTAGTCGAGCAGCTCTTTGGCGCGCGCCACGGCCTTGCTTTCCGGCACGCGCGCGATGAAGGCGGGCATGCACACGTTCTCGAGCGCCGTGAATTCGGGCAACAGGTGGTGGAACTGAAACACGAAGCCGATGCGGCCATTGCGGAAGCGGGCCAGCGCGTCGTCGGTCAGGGCAAACACCTCGGTGCCGTCGATGCGCACCTGTCCTTCGTCGGGCTGGTCGAGGGTGCCGAGGATGTGCAGCAGGGTGGACTTGCCCGCACCCGACTTGCCCACGATGGTCACAATCTCGCCCTGGGCGACGTGCAGATCGACCCCTTTGAGCACGTGCAAGCCACCGTATGATTTGCGTATGTTCTTCGCTTCGAGCATGATCCGTTTTTTGGCGAAAGCCGGAAATTAGTGCAAGCCGGCGAGCACTTCCTGCACCACCCCGGCCATGGCCTTGCCGGCGCTGGATGCCGCCTCGATCACGTCTTCCACCGTTACCTCGCGGATCACCTCGGGCGGATAGCCGCGATCGGTCACCACCGACAGGGCGAGGGTGCGCATGCCCATGTGGCGCGCCACGATGACCTCGGGCACGGTGGACATGCCCACCAGATCGGCGCCGATGCGGTGCAGATAGACGTACTCGGCCGGCGTCTCGAGGTTGGGACCCGACACCACGGCATAGACGCCCGTGTGCACGCGCACGCCCTGCTTTTTGGCGGCAGCCACGGCCTTTTCGATCAAGGTGCGGTCATAGGGCTCCGACATGTCGGGGAAGCGCGGACCGAAGCGCTCGTCGTTGGGGCCACGCAAGGGGTTGTCGGGCAGCAGGTTGATGTGGTCGCGCAGCACGACGATGTCGCCGATCTCGTGCTCGGGATGGACCGAGCCGCAGGCATTGGACGCCACGAGGATGGACGCACCCAGCAATTTCATCACCCTTACGGGAAACGTGACCTCTGCGAGCGAATAGCCTTCGTAGTAGTGGAAGCGGCCTTGCATCACCAGCACGGGTACGCCGCCGAGGCGCCCGCACAACAGCCTGCCCTTGTGGCTCGGCGCCGTCGAGACGGGGAAATGCGGGATGTCGGCATAGGGGATGGTGGCTTCCACCTCGACGGCATCGGCCAGCACCCCCAGGCCCGTACCCAGAATGATGCCCGCCAGCGGCTGGTGCGCCCACTGGCGGGAAATGTACTGTGCAGCTTCC
Source organism: uncultured Saprospiraceae bacterium (assembly GCA_964401445.1). GTDB lineage: Bacteria > Bacteroidota > Bacteroidia > Chitinophagales > Saprospiraceae > WFYJ01. The sequence continues at coordinate 1,453 of CAYNYN010000314.1, forward strand.
TGTGCCTGCTCGTAGGTCATGGGATGGTTGGTTGAAGGTTTTCAGACAATCATGGTTGAGGATTGAGCGTTTCTCTCCTCCCTTCCGCTCACTCCGTCACTCTGTCTCTCTGTCTCTGCATAAAGCTCGCACGTTTACGAGCCTCTTCAAGGCTCGCAAACGCCTCTCTTCACTCCTCACTCCTCACTCATCTCTCTTCACTCCCTCACTCCCCCGCCAGTCCTGCCAGATCGAGGATAAAGGCATACTCCATGGCGATCTCGCGCAGGCGGCGGAAACGGCCCGAGGCACCGCCATGCCCCGCTTCCATGTTGGTGTAGAGCAGCAGCGGGTTGTGGTCGGTCTTCAGCTCGCGCAGCTTGGCCACCCACTTGGCCGGCTCCCAGTACTGCACCTGCGAGTCGTGCAGGCCTGCCGTGACGAGCATGGCCGGGTAGTCTTTGGCCTCGACGTTGTCGTAGGGCGAATACGACTTCATGTACCAGTAGTACTCGGGAATCTTGGGGTTGCCCCACTCGTCGAACTCGCCCGTGGTGAGCGGGATGCTCTCGTCGAGCATGGTGGTGACCACGTCGACGAAGGGCACGGCCGCGATGATGCCGGTCCAGAGGTCGGGCCGGAAGTTGGCCACGGCGCCCATCAGCAGGCCGCCGGCGCTGCCGCCCATGGCGTAGAGCCGGCCCTTGGAGGTGTACTTCTCCGAGATGAGGTACTCGGCACAGTCGATGAAGTCGTAGAAGGTATTTTTCTTATTCAGCAGCTTGCCGTCTTCATACCATTTGCGTCCCAGCTCCGAGCCGCCCCGCACGTGGGCAATGGCATAGACGAAGCCGCGATCGAGCAGGCTCAGGCGCGTCGTGCTGAACGACGGGTCGAGGCTGTAGCCATACGAGCCGTAGCCGTACAGCAGCAGCGGCGACGAGCCGTCGCGCCGGAAGCCCTTTCGATAGACCAGCGTGATGGGCACCCGCACGCCGTCGCGGGCCGGCGCATACAGGCGCTCCGAAACGTAATTTTCAGGTGAAAAATCGCCCAGCACCTCCTGCTGCTTCTTCAGCTCGAGCTGGCGCGTGCGCGGATCGTAGTCGTACACCGTGGGCGGCGTGGTCATGCTCTGATAGCCGATGCGCAGCAGCTTGGTGTCGAACTGCGGGTTGGTGCCCACATAGGCCACGTAGGCCTCGTCGCGAAACTCGATCGAGTGGTCCTCCAGCTCGTCGGTCAGCGGCAGGATGCGCAGGTGCACGATGCCGTTGATGCGCTCCTCGAGGGCGATGAAATCCTTGAACACGTCGATGCTTTCGAGGTACACGTCCTCGCGGTGGGGCAGCACCTCTTTCCAGTTTTCCTTGGTGGTGGCCCCTTCGGGCGTTTCCATGAGGCGGAAGTTCTGCGCATCGAGGTTGGTGCGCACGTACCACTTGCCCTCGTGGTGGTCGATGTGGTATTCCAGGTCGCGCTGTCGCGGCTGGAACACCTTCCACTCGCCTTCGGGCTGATCGGCAGGCAGATAGCGGTATTCCGTCGAGACCGTCTGCCACGAAGCGATGACGATGTACTTCTGCGAGCGCGTCTTGCCCACGCCGCAGATGAACGTCTCGTCGGCCTCGTGGAACACCTCCACGTCTTCGGCGGGGTCGGTACCCACCACGTGGCGGAACACCTTGTAGGCGCGCAGCGTCACCGGATCCTTGGCCGTGTAGAAGACGGTCTTGCTGTCGGCCGCCCAGGTGGCGCCGCCCGTGGTGTTGAGGATGCGCTCGGGCAGGATCTCGCCCGTCTCCAGGTTCTTGAACCGGATGGTGTACTTGCGGCGGCTGAGCGTGTCTTCGCCGAAGGCCAGCCACTTGTTGTCGGGGCTGACGCTCAGGCTGTTCACGTGGTAGTAGTCGTGCGGCGCGGCCAGCTCGTTGACGTCGAGCAGGATCTCCTCATCGGCCTCGAGCGTGCCCTTCTTGCGACAATAGATGGGGTACTCCTTGCCCTCGTCGTAGCGCGTGTAGTACCAGTAGCCGTTGTCGAAGTAGGGCACCGACATGTCCTGTTCCTTGATGCGCCCCTTCATTTCCTGAAAGAGCTTTTCCTGGAAGTCTTTCAGGTGACTCATCATGGTGTCGGTGTACGCATTCTCGGCCTCGAGGTAGGCGATCACCTCGGGGTTTTCGCGTTCGCGCAGCCAGTAGTACTTGTCGATGCGCGTGTCGCCGTGGATGGTCAGCTCCTTGGGTCGCTGCGCACAGGCGGGCGGCTGAATGTCGGTTTTGTCCCTCAGGCTCATGGTTGGTTTCGATGTTTGGTCGTTGCAGGAAAAGCACAGGGCTGCACAGAGGCCTACGGCAGCCAGCAGCAGGTAGTCGATGGTTTTCATGGCGGGCAGCATTTTTTGGTCAGGCTGCCAAAGTAGCGAATGCCCGCCTTTCGGCAAATGAAACCTCCCGACTTACCGGTCCATCTCGGCGAAGAGGTTGCGAATCTCGGTGGCCTGCTCGGGCTTCATGCGGCCGCTGAGCACCAGCCGCAGCTCGCGCCGGCGGATGGCGCTTTCGTACAGCTCGTGCTCCTCCTTGGTCAGGGGCAGCACGGCCGGCACGGCCCGCGGCTTGAGCGTCTCTTCGTCGAGCGCCACGAAAGTGAAATAGGCGTGGTTGCACTGGCGGTGGTTGTGCCCCTTGATGTCGGCCGTGAACACCTCCACGAAGATCTCGACCGAGGTGTTGAACGCGCGGGTGGCGCGCGCCCGCAGCGTCACCACCTCGCCCAGCCGGATGGGCCGGCGGAAAGAGACGTGGTCCACCGAGGCGGTGACCACGTGCGACTCGGTGTGCTTGCCGGCACAGATGCTGGCCACGATGTCCATCCAGCGCATGAGGTTGCCCCCCATGAGGTTGCCCATGGGGTTGGTGTCGTTGGGCATGACCATCTCCGTCATGATGGTCTCCGATTCGGATACGCGTTTGGCTCTGGGTTCACTCATGATTCCGGTCTTGCTTGTTGGTAAAATGGTGTGGAGGCTTGCGCGGCGCAAAGGTCCGATTTCCGAGCGAATGTTCGGTCACCTGCGTGTAAGGGCACGAATGGTTGAAGGTTGAGGGT
>CAYNYN010000315.1:0-4497 GCA_964401445.1 uncultured Saprospiraceae bacterium
CTCAGTAAATCATCTTCTCGATGGGCACCACGAGGATGCCCTGCGCACCGGCCTCCTTCAGCTCGTCGATGACCTCCCAGAACTCGTCTTCGTTGATGACCGAGTGCAGGGCGCTCCAGCCGGGTTCGGCCAGGGGCACCACCGTGGGGCTCTTCATGCCCGGCAGGATGCGGCTGATGGCTTCGATGCGGTCGTTGGGTGCGTTGAGCACCACGTACTTGCTGCGCGCGGCGCGCTGCACGGCATCGATGCGGAAGACGAGCCGGTCGAGCAGTCGTTTTTTGCCTTCCGGCAAACGGGGCCGCGCCACCAGCACCGCCTCGGAACGCATGATGACCTCCACCTCCTTGAGGCCGTTGCTGAACAGCGTGCTGCCCGAGCTCACCAGGTCGGCGATGCCGTCGGCCAGGCCGATGTTGGGCGCGATCTCGACCGAGCCGCTGATGGTGTGCACCTCGGCGCGGATGCCTTTTTCCGAAAGGAAGCGCGAGAGGATGTTCGGGTAGGAGGTCGCGATCTTCTTGCCGCCGAACCACTCGAGCCCGGGGTAGTCCACACTTTTGGGCACGGCCAGGCTGAGGCGGCAGCCGCCGAAGCCCAGGGCGCGCACCTCGTCCACCTCGAAGCCGGCCTCGGCCACCACGTTCTGGCCCACGATGCCCAGGTCGGCCGTGCCGTCGGCCACGTACTGGGGGATGTCGTCGTCGCGCAGGTAGAGCACCTCGAGGGGGAAGTTGCGGGCGCGGGCGATGAGTGCGTTCTTGCCGTTCTGGATGCTGATGCCGCACTCGCGCAAGAGCTGTCGGCTGTCGTCGCTGAGGCGGCCCGATTTCTGGATGGCAATTTTCAGGGGCTGGTCGCTGGTCATGTCGGTTTTGCGTTGAAATGAGGGAAACAAAAAAAGAGGTTTACCGGGCAAGTGGTAAACCTCTTTTTGCGAAAAGGCTACAATGCGCAAACGCCTCACCACCTGCCCCGAGGGCCGGAATGTACGTGGTGATGATGGCGATGCGTGCAGTTCATGTAGCGGGAAAAGTCTTGAAAAAAGGAAGTGGTACGGGGCGGAATCGAACCGCCGACACCAGGATTTTCAGTCCTGTGCTCTACCAACTGAGCTACCGTACCTCAAAGCGCTTTTGCGAAAGCGGTGGCAAATTTAGACCGGTTTTTTCAAATTCTCATCTGCCAGCGCAAATTTTTTTCTCGACCCTTCACCAACTGGCTGACGATCCGTGCTTTTTAAAAAGCCATTCCGGCAGGAAAAAGTTGCGCTACCCACCCGAGGCAGGGCGGGCAGCGCCTCCGTGGCTCATTCCATGCGCACGAAGCGGACCGTGGACATGCGTCCCTCGGCATCGGTGACGTGTATCAGGTAGAGGCCTTGCGGCAAATGCGACACGCGCAAGGTGACGGGCGTGCCCGCCGACACTTCTGCCGTGCGGCGCTCCACCTCTCGCCCTTCGGACGAAAGGACGCGCAGGTCGTAGGTGCCCTCGGGCATTTCCACGTAGAGCAGGTCGGACACGGGGTTGGGGCGCAGCAGGATCGGGATGGTCGTGAGCGGCTCGTGAGGCTGCAGCGGCTGACTGTCGGGGCACGGCCCGGGCGTCCACTCCAGCACGCCGTACCAGGCCTGGGCTTCGCAGGCATTGTTGTACGTCACGCCATCGCAACCGCATACCGGATCATACACTGCCGGGCACACCACATCGGGGTTGATCTGGCTCGGATCGAGACATCCGGGGATGGGACAGGGGCCGGGCGTCCAGTGAGTCACGCCCCCCCAAAGCGTAGCGGCACAGGCGTTCATGTAGGTCACGCCATTGCACCCACACACCGGATCGTAGATATCCGGACAGATGCCTGTCGGGGTGATCAGACTCGAGTCCACGCAATCCTGCGGGCAGGGGCCGGGCGTCCAGCTCGTCACGCCGTGCCATGCATGGGCAGCACAAGCATTCGGGTAGGTCACGCCATCACAACCGCAGACCGGATCGTAAATCGCCGGGCAGGCGATGTCGGGGTCGATGAGGGTAGAATCGACGCACGGCTGCGCGCAGTCGAGCACGACATCCACCCACACGTGGCAGCACCAGCCGCTGGCCTCGTCGAGCAGCAGTACCTTGATGGGGATCACGTCGCCGGCATTGCCCCCGATGATCTGGAGGCTGGTGCAGGTGGGGTTGCCCGTCCACGGCACCATGTCGGGCACGAGCGTGATGCCGGGCGTCTGCACCTCGAACAGCACGACCGAAGGTGTCTGGTCGGACTGGTTGTACACGCACAGGTTGGGCACGCTCCACGAGCCGTCGGACAGGCAGACCACCTCGTCGGCGCCGGTGACCGTGGCGCAGTCGGAACACTCCACCTCGGTGCTGTCGGGGCACAGCAGGATATGCACATCCGAACCGGGGCCGCCGATGACCCACTCGGTCAGGATGGTGATGGGGCCGCCGGCATGGTCGTCGGTATTGATGCAGAAGGTGAAAGGTGGCAGCGCTCCCTGCGGCATCGGGCCGCCGTTCCAGTAGGCGCGCAGCCGGTCGGGCGCCAGCAAGGTCAGCGTCCAGTCGGGACCGCCCGCATAGCTGCTGATGACGACGCCGGGTTCGTCTACGATCACCTCGACGCCCGAGAAGCCCGTGTAGCACGAGTTGTTGGCGGGTCGCACCTCATAGCAGCAGTCGTCCTGGATGGCGCCCGTAGTGGTGCCCGGCGACGGGGCCGCCACGAGGTCGATGTCGAGGCCGGCACACCAGTCGAATGGCACGTCGATGCAATGGTCGAAGTGGCAGCACTCCTCACCGTCGGTGATGAGGATGATGCGGAAGCAGAGCGCGTCCGGGGGCGGGTTGGCCAGCGTGAACTCCACCTCGAAGGGTCCGGCTGTGGCACCGGGCGGAATCGGGAAGAACCCCGGATAATTACTGGTCGAGAAATACTGCGGCGAGGCGCTCACGCCTGGTGGCAGGCCCGTCAGCAGGAAGGACGTCACGGGCTGACTGCTGTGATTGGTGAGGAAGAACTTGTATTTCACCACCTGCCCTGCGGGCGAGCAGGTATCGACCTCGACCACCTCCTCCACGATGGCGCCACAGGTGTCGGGCGGCACCTGGCATACGCCAAAATTGAAATGCCTGTCCTCAGGTGGTACGCAAAGCAAGGAATCCGCCGCGTCGATCACCACCACCGAGTCGGTGGAAAAGATCCAGCCGGCCATGCTCGCTGCCGCAAATGTGTGGCTGCAGGTCTTCCCCCCTTCGGATGTGGCGCAGCCGGAAGGCCCCGTCTCGAGATAGGTGACGGCCACAATGCCGGGATTGCCGGGGCAAACGGTCGTCTGTGTGATGGGCCAGTCGGGCAGGGGCGGCTCGCCGGCGTCCCACACGCCATCGCAGTCGAGGTCGTGGAACACGCAGGCGGTAAACAGCCATTTCGGGATGTTGTTGCCGAAGACGAGCCCTTCATAGAAGCCATCGGGCTGGGCCACCACCTCGTACCAGGGCGGATCCACGGGCCAGGTGGGCAGGTAGTAGTCGCCGCTCTGGGCCTCCTCGACGCGGTAGGTGGCCGGCGCCGGCACTTCGACATTGACACAGCCGCCCGCCTCGGTCGTCACGATGGTTTCCTGGTTGGTGGCAGTGTTCACGATGCGGAAAGGCCAGTTGGCGAGGCCTTCCTCGAAATCGTCCCAGTGGCCGTTGCAGTTCACGTCTTCCCACTTGCAGATGTGCAGCGTGGCCGAGGGCGGCAGGGTGAGCACCACGCCGAAGTCAAGTGCGCCGACGTCCTGGCCGCCCACCACGCTGAGCGAGTAGCCCCCCGCGAGCGGATAGGTCTGGTCGTAGCCGGGCATGAGCTCGAGCAGCAGGACGACGGCATGCGGGCCGCCCGCCGGGTCGGGGAGGAGCTCGATATCGTAACAGCCCGAGCTGTCGGTGGTGACGATCTGTGAGGTGCCGGCGGTGAGGTCGGTGAAGAGCACCTGCCAGCCCGGGAGCGTGGGTTCCCCGGCATCCCACTGGTGGTTGACGTTCTGGTCGTGGAAGACGCAGCCAGACAGGTGTACGGCAGGAATCTGGGCATGCAGCAGGGGGGCACACAGCCACAGGCCCAGCAAGCAGGTAAGTAAACGGTTCATAGCGCTTGCTTTTGAGGTGAACGATGAGGTGTCGGTTTGTCCGGGCCTGGTCTCAGTTGGCTGGCTTGCAAGAAGTAAAGACGCGTGAAGCGGCACTGAGCGTTGGGAACGGGTACGTAAGGCGAGGCCTCTGACAGCGGAAGGCAGGACACGCAGTTCGGTCAGGTGGGGTAACGAGTGGTCGTCAGTTCAATCTTCGCACAGGGCACAAACAAATTTAAACCACATTGCGCCCTGAATCAACCAGTTGACACCAACCACGGACACTGCTTCATTGCACGCACCTCGCCGTTCTTATGCCGGGGTGGGAATTATTTTTCGTGACGACCCCGATAAAGTCGGGGCAGGCAGTGACG
>CAYNYN010000316.1:0-4480 GCA_964401445.1 uncultured Saprospiraceae bacterium
GAATCGAACCCGTGTCTCCACCTTGAAAGAGTGGCGTCCTAACCCCTAGACGAACGGGCCATTTTCACAACAGATGCAGACCGAAGTGCGGGCTTGCTGCCCATCCTGCCCCGTCGGGCAGGTGCTTTTTTCGAAAAGCGCTGCAAATATACGGGCATAGTTTTTATTCATCCAAATTTTTTTGTGCGGAAAAATCTCCCCCGCCAGTCCGTCAGCTGATACAAATCACACACGCCGTGAAGGGAAAGTTTCCAAAGTCCTGCTAAATTTGCGCGGCCCTACCCAAAGTGCGTCGCGAAGGTGAATGCCTGATGGCCCCCTGACGACCGACGCACCCTCGCAGCCGAGTCGGTGCACATCACTTCTTTCGGCTCAGAGGATAAATCCAGATTACGCGCGTTTGCACATTTTACCTGTATGCGATGCAGGCCTTCGGGTCCTGCAGCAATCCAGCTTTGTTGATCATCAAAACCAACTATCATGGCAAAGAAAATCGCAATCAATGGCTTTGGCCGCATCGGCCGGCTGACCTTCCGCAACCTGCTCAAGATGGAAGACGTGGAGGTGGTAGCCATCAACGACCTGACGGATAATGCCACGCTGGCACACCTGCTGAAGTACGACTCGGCGCAGGGGCCCTTCGAAGGCACGGTGAGCGCCGACGACGAGTACCTGCACGTCAATGGCAAGGCCATCCGCGCCCTGTCGGAGCCCAACCCCGAAAACCTGCCGTGGGAAGCGCTGGGTGTCGATCTGGTGCTCGAGTGCACGGGCCGTTTCCGCTCGCGCGACAAGGCCGCGCTGCACCTGAAGGCCGGCGCCAAAGACGTGCTCATCTCGGCCCCCGGCTCGGGCGAGGGCATCCAGACCATCGTGCTGGGCGTCAACGACCATGAGCTCGACCTGCGCCACAACGTCTTCTCCAACGCCTCGTGTACGACCAACTGCCTGGCCCCCGTGGTCAAGATTCTGGACGAAAACTGGGGCATCGTGACGGGTTCGATGACGACGGTGCATGCCTACACGGCCGACCAGCGCATCCAGGACGCGCCGCACAAGGACCTGCGCCGCGCCCGCGCTGCCGCCTACAACATCGTGCCCACGAGCACCGGTGCCGCCAAGGCTGTCGCCAAGGTGTACCCGCCCATTGCTGGCAAGCTGATGGCCATGGCCGTGCGCGTGCCCGTCATCACCGGCTCGATGATCGAGCTGAACGTGCTGGTGGAAAAAGACGCCTCGGTGGAAGCCATCAACGCCAAATTCAAGGAAGCTGCCGAGGGTCCGCTCAAGGGCATCCTGCAGTACTGCGAAGACCCCATCGTGTCGGCCGACATCATCCGCAACCCCCACTCTTCGATCTTCGACTCGCTCATGACCCAGGTCAAAGGCAAATTCGTCAAGGTCGTTTCGTGGTATGACAACGAAGCCGGATATTCGGCACGTCTGGCCGATGCCGCGCGTCTGATTCTGACGAAGTAAAACCTGTCACTGGACGAAGGGCGGTCATCACTGGCCGCCCTTTTCCTTTCAAACCCGAAGCACCATGAAAGACATCGACTTCAAAGGCAAGAAGGCACTGGTACGGGTGGACTTCAACGTGCCGCTCGACAAGGAGGGCCGCATCACCGACGACACGCGCATCCGGGCGGCCCTGCCCACCATCCGCTACATCCTCGAGCAGGGCGGCGCCGTGATCCTGCTGTCGCATCTGGGCCGTCCGCAAAAGAAACGCAAGGCCGACGGCAGCATCGACGTGGAACGCTTCACGCTGCGCCACATCGTGGGGCACCTCTCCGAGCTGCTGGGCCGCGAGGTGAAGTTTTGCCCCGAGCCCGTGGGTGAGCAGGCCCGCAAGATGGCTGCCGAGCTGCAGCCGGGCGAGGTGCTGCTGCTCGAAAACACCCGCTTCGAGCCGGGCGAGGAAAAAGGCGATGAAAATCTGGCCCGCCAGTGGGCCGAGCTGGCCGACGTGTACGTCAACGACGCCTTCGGCACGGCACACCGCGCCCATGCCTCGACGGCCACCGTGGCAAAGTTTTTCCCGAAAGGGGCCAAAACCATGGGCTTCCTCATGCAGGCCGAGGTGGAAAATGCCAACAAGGTGCTGCACCAGCCCGAGCGCCCGCTGACCGCCATCGTAGGGGGCGCCAAGGTGTCGGACAAGATCCTGCTGCTGGAGCGCCTGCTCGACTTCGTCGACAACCTGCTCATCGGCGGCGGCATGGCCTACACCTTCATCAAGAGCCAGGGCGGTCAGGTGGGCAACTCGCTCGTCGAGGAAGACCGCCTCGAGCTGGCCGCGCAGCTTTTGGCGAAAGCCAAAGACAAAGGCGTGCAGCTGCTGCTGCCCGTCGATTCGGTCATCGCCGACAAGTTTGCTGCCGACGCCCGGACGCAAGTGGCGCCCAGCAACGCCATCCCCGACGGCTGGATGGGCCTCGACATCGGTCCCGAGGCCGTGGCCGCCTTCTCGAAGGTGATCACGGACTCGAAAACCATCCTCTGGAACGGCCCCATGGGCGTCTTCGAGATGGAGCCGTTTGCCCAAGGGACGAAGGCCATCGCCGAGGCCGTGGCCCGCGCCACCGAAAAGGGCGCTTTCTCGCTGGTGGGCGGCGGCGACTCGGTGGCTGCCGTCACCCAGATGGGGCTGGCCGACAAGGTGAGCTTCGTGAGCACGGGCGGCGGCGCCATGCTCGAGTTCCTCGAAGGCAAGACGCTGCCCGGCATTGCCGCACTGCAAGAATGAGGCTGAAGCCGCTTTCCATCCGGCTTTCGCCAAACGAACCCCGCAGGGCGGCCCCGCCAGGCCGCCCTGTTTTTTTGCGCGAAAGCGCTACTTTCAGCCCGGACAAAACGAAAACACCACGACATATGACGACGCGACGCAAACCCCGCCTTGGCTTCTGGGACATCTGGAACATGAGTTTTGGCTTCCTGGGCATCCAGTTCGGCTTCGCCCTGCAGACGGCCAACGTCAGCCGCATCTTCGAAACGCTGGGTGCCGCCGTGGAAGACATCCCCGTCCTGTGGCTGGCTGCCCCCGTGACCGGCCTGATCGTGCAGCCCATCATCGGCTATTACAGCGACCGCACGTGGACGCGTCTGGGCCGGCGCCGCCCCTACTTCCTCGCAGGCGCCATCCTGGCCAGCATCTGCCTGGTCATCATGCCCAACTCGCCGGCCCTGTGGGTCGCTGCCGGCATGCTGTGGCTGATGGACACCTCGTTCAACGTGTCGATGGAGCCCTTCCGGGCCTTCGTGGGCGACAACCTGCCCGACGAGCAGCGCACCCTCGGCTTTGCCATGCAGAGCTTTTTCATCGGTCTGGGTGCGGTGGTGGCCTCGTTCATGCCCTACATCCTGACCAACTGGCTGGGCGTGAGCAACGAAGCGCCCGAAGGCATCATCCCCGACTCGGTGAAATGGTCGTTCTACCTCGGCGCAGCCGTCTTTCTGGGAGCCATCATCTGGACCGTCGTCAAGTCGAAAGAGTACCCGCCCGAGGAGCTGGAGGCGTTTGCGGAAGCGGAAGCCGGCACGTCGGGTGAAGACAACACCTCGCTGCTGCTGCAGGCGGCCAGCCTGCAACGCGCGTTCTTCTTCCTCGCTGCCGGCCTGATCATGACCTGGTGGGTGTGGCATGCCGGCTGGAACAAGGAGCTCTACATCCTCGCGGTGGGCATGGCGCTGGCGGGCGTGCTGGTGCTGGTGGCGCGGCGCATGGTGCAGCAGGGCAACGGCCGGCTCGGCTTCGTGACCATGGTAGCCGACGTGCTGGCCATGCCGCGCACGATGCGCCAGCTGGCCTGGGTGCAGTTTTTCAGCTGGTTTGCGCTGTTCGCCATGTGGATCTACACCACGGCAGCCGTCACGCACCACATCTACGGCTCCTCCGATCCCTCCTCGGCTGCCTACAACGAAGGGGCCAACTGGGTGGGCGTGTGCTTCGGCGTGTACAACGGCGTGGCCATGCTCGTGGCGTTCCTGCTGCCCGTGCTGGCACGGGCCACCAGCCGCAAGGTCACCCACGCCCTGTGCCTCCTGATGGGCGCCATAGGCCTGACCTCCATCTGGTTCATCAGGCAGCCCGAGTGGTTGCTGCTGTCGATGGTGGGCATCGGCTTTGCGTGGGCCAGCATCCTGTCGATGCCGTATGCCATCCTCACCGCGGCCCTGCCGGCCGACAAGATGGGCTACTACATGGGCGTGTTCAACTTCTTCATCGTCATCCCGCAGATCGTGGCGGCCGCCGTGCTGGGTTTCGTCATCGGTCGCTTCTTCGAGGGCGACGCCATCTACGCCATGTGGCTGGGCGGCGCCTCCTACCTGCTCGCTGCCCTGCTCACGCTGCGCGTGGAGGACCGGCACGGCTGAATGGCTGCACCACTTCGAAGGGAGTGTGCAAACCTGGCCGGAAGCGGGGGCAGAGGATCGGGAATGGCTGGCTCTTGTGGCCTGACGATGGACGATAGACGAT
>CAYNYN010000317.1:0-4452 GCA_964401445.1 uncultured Saprospiraceae bacterium
CCCTCACAGAAAAAACCCCTTCACGCCGGGAAAGCGCAAAGGGGCAGAGCGTTGAATAGGTTTGTTTGATGCAGGCAAGGTACGCAATAGTCCTGCCTGGGCCAAATGGGCAGGCTGCATCCCGGTCAGAAGCCGCTGAAGGTGGCGTCCACGTTGTTCTTGCTGTAGGGGATGTTGATGAAGTCGAGTGCGCCGGGCTTGACGCGCAGGAAGAAGCTGTAGGTGCCGCGCAGGGGCTGCCAGTTGAAGCCCATCTCCCAGCAGTGCAGGTTGCGGTAGAAGCCCAGGTCGGGGTAGGTGAGCTGTTTGGAGACGAAGTCGTAGCCGATGTTGCCCACCGTCAGCATCCAGTTTTGCGTCAGCTGGATGTTGCCGCGCATGCTCAGGTTGTGGATGGTCACCTTGGTGACGACGCTGTCGCCCTCGGCTTCGGCACGCACGTTGAGCTGGTGGCTGATGCTGAAGTTTTCGAACAGGCTAAGCAGGTCTTCCTCCTTTTGCTGCCGTTCCTGGCCGGGGGGCGCCTGTGCCGAAGCCACGTCGGTATTGACGCCGCGCAGCAGGTCGCGCAGGCGTTGCACCGTCATGCGGGTGCTGAGGGCGGCCGTGGCCTGCACGAAGCGCAGCGGCTTGCCGGTCTGGTCGAAATAGAACTTGTCGATTTTGCGGCCGCTGTCGTCGAGCTGGTAGGGGTCCCACTCGGCGCCGAAGCTGAGCGTGGTGATGCCGTTGAAGAAAGCCGTGTTGCCCGACATGCGCACGGGCGTCCAGCGCAGCGAGTCGGCTGCGAAGTTGTACGATCCCGACACGTTGAGCGAGCGCAGCAGCGGCACCTTTTTCACCGTCGAGTCGCGGCGCGACCAGAACTTGCCCTCGAAGGTGTTGCTGATGTTGTAGCTGATGGCCATCTGGCGGCCCGAGCTCGAGGGCTTGTCGAAAATGCCGCGCTCGAAGATGGTGTAGCGCTCCAGGGCGTCGGGGTCGCGCACGTCGGTCTGCACGTAGTCGAAGTAGCCCCAGCCCGGGTTGGTGTAGTCGGGCGAATAGTTGAACGACACGCTGGGCTTCACCAGGTGGCGCAGGCCGCGCACCCAGCCCTTTTTGAAGAGCATGGTGCCGAACAGGGTGGTGCCCACGCGGAAGCCGGCATTGAACTGGCGCATGGGCTTGAGGCCCCATTCCACGATGTCGCGCACGGTGCCGTAGTTGAGCGTGTCGTACACGATCTGGAAGTCAGTCGAGTCGTCGGGGTTGTAGAGCGTGTCGGGCTCGATGGCGGTGTCGGGGTCGAAGACGAATTCCTTGCGGATGGTGTTGAAGTACCACACTTCCTTGTACGAGACGTTGGGTCCCACCTGGAAGTACTTCAGGACGTTGAAGCTGGCGCTGCTGCTCACCGTGTGGCGCACGCCGTACTGGGCATCCTGCAGCGTCTGTCGCTGGAACAGCGAGGTGTCCTGGGCGGTGAAGGTGTTGCGCGCCTCGCCGGTATAGCGCAGGTTGAAGCGCTCGTACCAGCGCTCGGGCCCCACGCGGCTCTTGCGGCGGAAGGGGTAGAGCGTCTGCGTCTGGAAGTTGATGTTGGGGAACGAGATGGTCATCTGCCGGGTGTTGGTGTTCTGCGAGTGGTTGAAGCTGACCGACAGATTGTAGGGCCCGTCGAAGCGGCGCGACCACGACAGATTGGACGTGAGCTGGCTCTGCAGCACGCTCTGGGCGTCGTTGCGGTTGACGCGCTGGAAGTTGTTCGTCTGGATGTTGATGCTTCCGCCAAACGACTGGTAGGGGTGGGCGCTGGCGTCCTGGTTGTGCGACCATCGGAACGTCATCGACGGCTCGAACGCGGGCACGCCTTCCACCTCTACGCGGCGGCGGGCGTAGCCCACCGTCAGCGAGCCGTTGTACTTGTACCTTTTGCGGTAACGCGCATTGGCGTTGATGCCCCAGGTGCCTTTCAGGTAAATGTCGCCCGTCAGGGTGAGGTCCCAGTAGTCGTTGATGGGGAAGTACCAGCCCACGTTGCGCAGGCCGAAGCCCCACTGGTCCGAATATTCGTAGTCGCGCGGAAAGATGAGGCCCGTGCGTTTGCCCTGGGTGAGGGGGAAAAAGCCGAAGGGCAGCCACAGCGGCGTGGGGATGTCGGCGATCTCGAGGTTGGACGGCCCCACGATGACCAGCTTGTTGGGGATGAGCATCTGCTTCTTGCTGTGGATGCCGAAGTGGGGGTGGGGCAGGTCGCAGGTGGTGAACAGCGCGTCCTGGTTGTAGATCACGTCGTCCTGCAGCGTGTCGCGTGCGCCGATGAATTTGGCCTTCTTGCTGTGCACGTGCACCCCCTGCTGCATGGTGCGCGCATCGTACACGATGCCCTTCATCGTCTCGAAGTTGAAGCGCATGCGGCGCGCCGTGAAGCTCTGGTCTTCGTTCTTGAAGTCGGGCAGGCCCGTCGTGTGGCCCAGCGAATCGGTGCGGCCCTCGGCGCTGACGGTCTGCTCGTTGAAGTCGAAGGTGATGAGGTCGGCCTTGAGCGTGATGGTGGTGTAATCCACCTGCCCCTCGCCATAGACGTACAGCATCCGGTTTTTGACGTCGAGATACATCGAGTCGCGGCTGCGCAGCTTCACCGGCGCCTCGAGCGAGTCGGGCGACAGGCGCACCTCGCGGCGGGGGGGCGTGGGCAGCAGCGTGGTGTCGGCCTTTTGCGCCAGCGAATCGTGCTGTTGTTGCCGGGCCATGGCCTGCCGGAAGCGCTCGGGGCGCACCTGTGCGGTGAGCGCCTGCTGCCCGAGCAACAGCAACGCCAGGAAAAGCCATGGCAGGCAGTGGTATGTCCGGCTTGCGATCATTTGGCGAACAGGGTGTGTGCATAAGGAGCGCACGGCGTTCGGCGGCGTTGGTCGAAACGGCGCATATTTGGCGTTCGGCGGCGATCTGTGGGGCACGTGCTGCTCACTTTCGGTATCTTTGTCTGGCAATCAGGGCCGAAAAGGGCCATCGGACGCACTGTGAAACGCTAAAATCCATTCCATGGCATCCCGACTGAACCCCGGAATCGTCATCCTCTCCTTCCTTTGGTGCCTGCCGCTGGGGGCCATCCAGGCACAGGACGCTTCGCTTTCGCAAAATACGCCCGCGCAACAGGCCGGCAAAGTTAACCAGGCTGCCGACAATGCGGCAGCGAGCTGGCAGATTCGGCGGGTGGTCATCGATCCGGGGCATGGCGGCAAGGATCCGGGCTGCCACGGCGCCAGCGCCCGCGAAAAAGACATCGTGCTGGGCATCGCGCTCGAGCTGGCCGCCCTCCTGAAGCAGCAGCACCCCGGGCTGGAAGTGCTGCTCACCCGCGACGAGGACGTGTTCGTGCCGCTGAACGAGCGGGCCGACCTGGCCAACAAGGCCCGCGCCGACCTGTTCATCTCCATCCACTGCAACTACATCCGCGGCTCGGCAGCCACCTACGGCTCCGAGACCTACGTGATGGGCCTGCACCGCGCCGAAGAGAACCTCGAGGTGGCCAAGCGCGAAAACTCGGTCATCCTGCTCGAAGACAACTACAAGGAGGTGTACGGCTACGACCCCGACTCGCCCGAAGGGCACATCATCCTGACGATGGTGCAGCACGCCTTCTTGGACCAGAGCATCCGCTTTGCCCAGCTGGTCGAAGAGCAGATGGCTGCCGCCAAACGACGGAGCCGCGGCGTCAAGCAGGCGGGATTCGTGGTGCTGCGCCAGACCACCATGCCCAGCGTACTGGTAGAGACGGGTTTTTTGAGCAACAGGCAGGAAGAGGCCTTTTTGCTGAGCAAAGACGGGCAAAGGACCGTGGCGCGGGCCCTCGCCGAAGCGTTCGACCGCTACAAGGCCGAAGTCGAGGACGGGGTGGTGCGGCTGCCGCTCGTGGCGGATCAGGCTGGCGAGGCACCACAGACGACGACTCCGCCTGCGGCCCGCCAGGAGCCGCCCGTCCGTGCCGTCAAGGTTGCTGCCACCGCTTCCGCAAAAGAAGCCGGCCCGGCAGCGGAGGCACCCACCGTAGCCGTGCGTCCCACGCCGCTGCCGGCCGAAGCGGCTGCCACCGCGGCACCGGCAGGCGCACGCATCCTGCCGGTAGAAGATCTGGCTTCCTCCACGACGCGGGCTTCGGTGCCGCCACAGGTGCACTTCCGCGTACAGCTGGCCGCCTCGCGCGTGCCGCTCGAACTGGCCGAGCCGCGCTGGAAACAGACGGGCTTCACCGTCGAGGTCATCCAGGAAGACGGGTACTACAAGTATCAGGCAGGCCGGTTCGGCACCTTCCGGGAGGCATTTGCCGCAAGGCGACAGCTCCAGAACCGCGGCTTTGCCGATGCGTTCGTGGTGGCCTACGAAGGCACCCGACGGATCCCGATCAAGGAAGCGCGCTCGCGCACCGAATAGAAGGTGCGATGCTGCTGTCCCGCAGCGCAGCTTTTT
>CAYNYN010000318.1:0-4426 GCA_964401445.1 uncultured Saprospiraceae bacterium
CCAGGCCGTTTCCTTTCAGTGTGGGCAGCACGCCGACCCGGTCCTTGTAGCCCTCGATCACGAAGTTCATGGCCACCTCCGGCTTGTGGCCGATCAGCACCAGATTGTCGCCCAAGTAGGCCATCGTGGCATCCTCGAAGGTGGCGGGCAGTTTCGGCGCTTCCAGTTCCTTGTCGTATTGAAAGCGGAACATCCGGAAGCGATCCCGGTCGTACATCCGGAACACAATCACGTTCTCCCGTTCGTTCAGTGCAGTCTGTTCGATGGTTACCTGTCCGCGCAACACTTCTCCTTTGGCATGGTTGCCAACCACTTCATCATTGTACGCCTCGACGAGGAGGGCGAGATCGGGCAGTCGGGGAGCCAAGGGTTTGGCTTGCTCTTCGCTGCAAGCGTGCCACAGCAGGACGAATATTCCTGCGGCCAGGATCCAGATGCTTTTTCGGAACATAACGGACACGTTTTGAGGTGAACAATAATTTTTTACAAAAAAAAAAAATCGCATTTCCAATCAAGCCCGGCATACGACTTTAACGCGATCCTCGCTGCAATGGAAACGACACACTACGCTCGATACGACGATCGATAGGGGTCAGCTACCGTGACGAAGACAAGGACGGAATGCGTGCCCTTTCCGAACAGCCACCTTTTCGAGAAAAACTTTCCAAATCACCTCGAAGTACGTATATATTGCCGGCACCGGTACCCCAAAATACTTTCACAATGAACGCAATGCGCTTGTTTCTGTTGCTCCTGGCCCTGGCCTTCACGGGCATGGCGGCGGCCCAATGCCTCTCGGGCGACTGCGTAGATGGGCGGGGTGAGTACCTCTTCCCCAGCGGGGCGCGCTACGTGGGCGAGTTTCACGAAGGCGCGATGCACGGCACCGGCACCTGCTACTATCCCGACGGTTCGGTATATGTGGGCCAGTGGGCCGACAAGTACCCGCACGGCTACGGCATCAAGCGCTGGGCCGATGGCACGGAATGGAAAGGGCAGTGGATCAAGGGGCAGCCCGTGGACGCCCGCGGCAAGCTCATCCCCGACCTGTATGCTTACGCAAAAAGCCACCCCATAGCAAACGGTTGCCTGTCGGGCAACTGCACCGACGGCCTCGGCGATTTCCTCTACCCCGATGGGCGCCACTATCGGGGCGCCTTCCGCGATGGCTTGCCCGAAGGACAGGGCGAGATGGTGTGGCCCGACAGCGGCAAGTACGTCGGGCGGTTCGAGGCAGGCAAGCCGCATGGTGCCGGCACCTTCTACCACGCCGACGGTCGCGTACAGGAAGGGCTCTGGCGGCAGGGCCAATGGGTGGGTCCCGCCCCCGGCGCACCTGCGGTCGGCTGCCTCGAAGGCGATTGCCAGAACGGCTACGGCCGCTCCGTTTTTGGCGAGACGGGCGTGCGCTATGAAGGGACGTTCCAAAACGGCCTGCCACACGGGCAGGGCATCATGTATTTCCCGGAAGGGGACTGGTATGAAGGCGCCTTCGCCGAGGGCATGTTCGAAGGGGAAGGCACCTACCATGCTACCGATGGCTCGGTGCTGCACGGCATCTGGCAAAAGGGGGAGTTCGTGACCGACAAGGCTGCCGAAGCACCCCCGCGGCCTGCCACCACCGACGCAGCTCGCCCGGCCGGGCCCGGCAACATCTGGGCCGTGGTGATCGGCATCTCGTGGTACGAGCACATGCAATCGCTGCGCTACACCGACGACGATGCCTGGCGCTTCTGGGGCTTTCTGCTGAGCCCGCACGGCGGCGCCGTGCCGGAAGACCACATCCGGCTGCTCATCGACGAAAACGCCACGCGCGACTCCATCCTCCACACGCTCGAAGCGGTCATCAGCCAGGTGGACAGCAACGACTACTTCGTGCTTTTCTACTCGGGCCATGGCATCAACGGCGCCTTTCTGCCCTCCGACTACGACGGGACGGGACACGTGTTCAGCCACGACGAGCTGCGCGAATTGTTGGCGCGCTGCCCGGCACGCTTCAAGCTCGTGCTGGCCGATGCCTGCCATGCCGGCAGCTACTCGGATCTGGCCGCCAAGGGCATCGAAGGCCTCTCGCCTTCGCTGCAAATGGCGCTGCGCGATGCCAGCCCGGGCACGGCCATCATCCTCTCCTCACGGGCAGAGGAAATTTCGCTGGAGAGCGACAAGCTGAAGCAGGGCGTGTTCAGCCATTTTCTGCTGCGCGGCCTCAAAGGGGAGGCCGATGCCGATGGCGACGGCATCGTGGTGGTACAGGAGCTGTTCGACTTCGTGCAGCAACACGTAGCGCGCTACACCGAAGGCCGCCAGCGCCCGGCCATCTTCGGCAATTTCGACCCCAAAATGCCCGTGTCGGTGGTGCGCCAGTGAGGGCGCGCGCCGATTTTGCCCTTTCTTTGCAGGCCAAAGCAAAATCACACCTCCACCATGGGTCGCCAACGAAAGAGAATACACACCCGCCGCGAGCGCTTCCAGCGCACCGTACGCCATACCCGCCTCATCGTCCTGTTTGCCCTCATCGGGCTGCTGCTGGCATGGTTCCGCCGGTACCAGATCTGGGATCAGTTGTATCCGTACTTCTATTGATGCGGATTGGCTGATTCCCCTGGAAATTGGATGCGGCTCGAGGATTTGTCGCATGCAAAGACGCCACGCTTCTCTCCCTCGCTCTTTCTCTCCCGCTCACACGGCTGCCCGCATGCCCGATTGCAGCATGTGACGCGCCAGCGTGCTGCGCGCCCGAAAGAGCTGAGCCTTGACCGTACCCACGGGCAGGTCGAGCTCGGTGGCGATCTCTTCGTAGCTCAGCTCGCGGAAATAGCGCAGCTCGACCATGCGACGGTATTTCTCGCGCAGCAGCTGTACCATTTCGCGTACGGCCTGATGCCGCTGCTTGCGGATCACGGCCTCCTCGGGCGTATCCTGGGAGCACTGAGTGAAGTAGTGAAAGTCGGAGCCGTCGTCTTCATCGCTGAGGGGTGCATCGAGCGAACGCGTTTCAAGGCGCTTCTTGCGGATGAAATCGATGCAGGTGTTGACGGCAATGCGGTGCAGCCAGGTGCTGAACGCATATTTGGAGTGGTAACTGTCCAGCCGACGAAAAGCCTTGAAAAAAGTCTCTTGCGTCAGGTCGGCGGCATCCTCGTGGTCGGGCACCATCTTGCGAATGGTAAAGTAGATCCACTTTTCGTAGCGGCGCATCAGCTCGGAGTAGGCCCTTTGATCGTCAGTGAGGGCGCGTTGGACCAGCACCTGGTCCGGACATGTTCGTGGGACATAATTTGTGTGCATCACCAAGTGTTTGTTTTTCGCGTTACCAAAAACCGAATACCGAACAAGCCATAATACAGGCATAGCAGTCCGTCCAGCGCCACCAGCCACCAGCCCAGGTCCTGCTGACGCAAGCGCAGCAGCCAGGGCCACATGACGGCGTGCATGACCACTTGTCGCAGCAGCCAGCCTGCCATGGCTATCTGACCCAATCCGACAGCAACAAGGGCAGCGCCCGACACGTAGTGGACAAGCAGCGAGGCAGATACCGAACCGAGCCACAGCTGGTGCGCGCGCTTGTACCGCGTGGCCGTGCTCAGGTGCCTGCGCTTTTGCCGGTACCAATCTGGTATTGTTTTCTTTGGCTCCGAAAGGGTGAAGGTTCCCGGGTGTACACGAATAGACGTGTGGAATTCAGATGCGACTTCGTTGATCAACAGATCGTCGTCGCCCGATATCAGGTCAAGGTGGTGTGTGAAGCCATTGGCTGCCTCGAAGACGCGGCGATGGTACAGCAGGTTGCGCCCCACGCCCATGTAAGGAGACCCCCAAAGGGCAGCAGCACCGTACTGAAGGGCGGTCAGGGCCGTTTCATAGCGAATGAAACGGTTGAGCCAGCCGGGCCAACGCTCGTACAGTCCGATGCCCAGCACGATGTCGGCGCCCTTGCGGGCTTCGTGCATCATGCCGGCCACCCAGCGCTCGGAAGCGGGGTAGCAATCGGCATCGGTCAGGAGCAGCCAGTCGTAGGTGGCGGCTTCGATCCCTGCTTTCAGGGCCAGCTTCTTGCCGCCAAACTTCTTATCGCAAATCTTTACAATGCGCAAAGACTTAAACGAACGAGACAAAGATGTTAAAATATTTTGCGTTTCATCATCCGAGTCGTCGTCCACCACCACGATCTCCAATGGGCGGTAGGTTTGGGTAAACAAACGAGGCAGATTTTTTATCAAACGATCGGCCTCGTTGCGCGCACACACGACGATCGACACGCCCGGACCGGTGTCGGCCCATTGCGCGGGCGGCTCCTTGCGCCAGGCAGCACGGCCCAGCCCCAGCCAGTTCAGTACCTGCCAGCCGGTAGCCACAAGGAAGAGCACTTCGAGTATCGCGATCCATTGGGAAGGCATGGAAACAAAGTAAGGGGTTTTGCTTCACG
>CAYNYN010000319.1:0-4403 GCA_964401445.1 uncultured Saprospiraceae bacterium
GCCGACGATGCGGCCGCTTTCGCAAATGCCGCCTACAACCTCTCGAACCGCACCCGCACTTCGGCCTCGGTCGCCTGGTCGGGCGTGCCCAACTGGCTCGACGGCCAGACTTACCAGACGCCCGACCTGAGCAGCGTCGTACAGGAAGTGGTCAACCGGCCGGGGTGGCAGCCCGGCAACGCGCTGGCCTTCCTCGTCGAGGGCACCGACAAGCGCGAGGCATGGTCGTGGGATGGCGACCCCAACAAGGCGCCCCTGCTCGAAGTGACGTGGTCCTTCTTCCCGGCCCACTACCTCGTACAGCTCGACACCACCACCTTGCCCGCAGCCGCACAGACGGTCACCCCGGCACTGCAGGCCGTGACCTTCAATGCGCCCGCCATCACCGAGTGCGGGGCCGACTTCGGCTACGAGCTCGTCGAGCTGTGCGACAACGGCGTGGACGACGACGGCGACGGCCTGACCGATTGCGAAGACCCCGACTGCTGGGAGCAGGGCTGCATCCCCGATACCTGGGACTACGGCTGCTACGACGGCATTTGCATGGAAATGCAGGGCATGGGCATCAAGAACAACATGCCTGCCACGCTCAACTTCTCAGATACCGCCTCCATCCACTACATCATCGTGGAGGCCACCTTCGACGGCGATGGGGGCAGTCCGCCCGACTCGCTCACCTTCACCGGCAGCAACGGCCTGAGCTACACAGTGCCCTATCACACCTTCGACAATGGCGTGGACCGCTATTTCGAAGCTTGGTTTGGTCCCCTCAGCTCCATCACCATCAGCCTGCCGCCTGGCGCCGATCCGGCGCGTGCAGAGACCTTCGTCGCCTATGTGTTCCGCGACTGCGAGAACCAGGCCTCGGCCGGTCGATTCGTGCACAAGTCCCTCTACCATGACAGCTATACCTTCGGCTTCGACATCCCCACCTCGCCCGTCACGCGCGACATCACCGTCACCGTACCCCTTTCGGAAATCACCAATGACGGGCGCGTGGCCATCATCACGGCTACGGCCGGCCCCGTCAGCGGCACCATCACCATCG
This sequence comes from uncultured Saprospiraceae bacterium, assembly GCA_964401445.1. GTDB lineage: Bacteria > Bacteroidota > Bacteroidia > Chitinophagales > Saprospiraceae > WFYJ01. The sequence goes on from CAYNYN010000319.1 coordinate 1,049, forward strand.
ACAACTACAACCAGGGCAACTCGCTCAACATCACGCCCTTCGTGCTCGAAGACGTGCCCGGCTGGGTGGACACCATGATCGTCACCGTCGAGTCGCCTGTCAGCAATGGCCAGTCGCTCTACCTGTCGGGCGCCGGCTCGGTGGCCGTGCAGTGCGTGCCGCAGTTTTTCCTGAACAAAACCGCCGATCGCGATTGCGCCGCAGAGGGTGACACCATCACCTACACCTACACCATTTACAATTTCGGCACCGACCCCGTCAACAACCTGTCGTTGAGCGACGATCAGCTCGGCACCATCAGCCTTTCGGCAAACAGCATCGCGCCCGGCGATTCCGTTTTGGCGACAGCCACCTACATCGTCACCGCTGCCGACCTGCCCGGCCCCTTGACCAATGTGGCCACGGCCTCGGCTACCGACTCGGGTACGGGACAGGCGCTCAGCAGCACCGACACGCTGCGCATCCCGCTGCTGGCCGTCAGCCTCGACAAGCAGGCCAGCCACACCCTGGCCCATCCGGGCGATACCATCGTCTATTCCTACATCATCGAGAATACGGGCTCCGCATCGCTGTCCATCGCCCTGACCGACGACCGGCTGGGCGACATCCTCGCGGCCAGCAATCCGTCGGGAATCGTGGCCGCGTGGGACTTCGAGGAAGGCGCGGGCAGCACCGTGCACGACGTCTCAGGCGTCAGCCCTGCGCTCGACCTGACCATTGCCGATCCTGCCAACGCCAGCTGGGTGAGCGGCGGCCTCCAGATCGTTTCACCGACCATCGTCAGCTCGGGCACCCCTGCCACCAAGATCATCGATGCCGTCAAGAGCAGCAATGCCATCACGGCCGAGGTATGGATCGCCAACGCCAACACCACCCAGGGCGGCCCGGCCCGCATCCTGACCATCTCACCCGATCCGTACAATCGCAACTTCACGCTCGGCCAGGAGGGCGGCGACTACCGCGTGCGCCTGCGCACCACGACCACCGACGCCAATGGCATGCCCGAGCTGTCCGCGACGGCGGCAGGCACCTCGCTGAGCCATGTCGTTTACACGAGGGATGCCTCGGGCAATGAGGTGCTGTACGTCGATGGGGTAGCGGTGGCTTCCGGCACGCGCTCGGGCAATACCTCCAACTGGGATGGCTCGTGGCAGCTCGCTTTCGCAAACGAACTCACCAACGATCGGCCCTGGCTCGGCACGCTCTACTACGGCGCCGTGTACGACCGGGCGCTGACGGCTGCCGAAGTGGCCGACCGCTATGCACTGGGTGCGTCGGCGGGCCTGGTGCTGGCGCCGGGTGCTTCCGACACCATTCAGGTCACCTACGTGGTGCAGGGCAGCGACCTGCCCGGTCCCCTCACCAACGTGGCTACCCTGACCGGCAGCTATGGCGATTGCACCATTACGGCCCAGGACTCGGCCAGCGTCGAGCTGTGCCTGCCCAACATCGATTTCGAGACCGATGCCGCAGGCAATCCCCTGCCTGCCGGGGATACCGTTTTCTACGACTTCGCGGCGTGGGGCATCCAGGTCACCTCTTCCGACCCCGGCCAGCATCCGCCCATGATTTTCGATGCCTCGAACCCGAGCGGCGGCGACCTGGACCTGGGCGCCCCCAACGAGGATTTCGGCGGGCCGGGCAAGGGCGATGGCGGCCGCGCAGGCCGCATCGGTCAGAACGACCAGACGCTGGGCAACATCCTCATCATCAGCGAAGACTACGACCAGAACGATCCCGATGACAACGCCGGCGGGGGAGCGCTCGTCTTCACCTTTGCCCAGCCCACCGACCTGGCCTACATCCAGTTGCTCGACGTGGACTACGGCGAAACGGAAGGCCGGGTGCGCGCCTACGACTGCAGCGACAACATGCTGGTGGAAAAGCGCATCATGGCCTATGGCGACAACAGCTTCCAGAACATCGTCATCGACACCACCGGCGTGTGCAAGCTGGTCATCGATCTGGCCGGATCGGGCGGCCTGGCAGGTATCTATTTTTGCGAAAGCACACCCTCGAACCATGGCACCATCGGCGACTTCGTCTGGTACGATGCCGACGGCGACGGCGTGCAGGATGCCGGCGAGGCGGGCCTGGCCAACGTCATCGTCGAGCTCTACGACGCCAACAACCACCTGCTCGCCACCGACACGACGGATGCCCAAGGCCTGTACTCCTTCCCCGACGTCATGAGCGGCGACTACGAAGTGCGCATCCGTACCAGCACGTTGCCCGCCGGCTACATCCAGACCTACGACCTCGACGGCACGCTCGACCACAGCTCGGGCGTGTTCACCCTGGCCGACGGACAGGTCAAAGACGACGTGGATTTCGGCTACATGCCCGACTGCTTCGATGCCAACGACATTTCCCTGTCGAAAACGGACCCGCTCTGCGCGGGCGACAGCAACGGCAGCATCACGCTGACCCTCAACGGGGGCACACCCCCCTTCAGCTTCCTGTGGAACGATGGCGCCACCACGCAGCACCGATCCAATTTGCCGGCAGGCACCTGGTCGGTCACCGTGACCGATGCCAACAATTGCACGATTGCAGATTCCATCACCCTGACCGATCCGCCGGCCCTCGGCCTTTCGGCAAATGTGACCCACGTGAGCTGTGCAGGCTACGCCGATGGCAGCATCGACCTGACGGTTTCCGGTGGCACCGCCCCCTACCAGTATGCCTGGTCCAATGGCGCGACTACCCAGGACCTGACCGGCCTGGCTGCAGGTGACTACACCGTCACCGTCACCGATGCCCATGGCTGCACCGCTTCCGACACCTGGACCGTCACCAACCAGGCCGTCAACCCCACCGATGGCGGACAGATAGGCAGCGACGAAACGGCTTGTGGAGCCTTCGATCCGGCGCCCATCACCGAGCTGAGCGCGCCTTCGGGTGGCAGCGGCGGCACCCTCGAATACCAGTGGCAGCAAGATACCGGCAGCGGCTGGACCGACATCGCGGGTGCGACAGGGGCTACCTACGATCCGCCCACCATCAGCGTCACCACCAGCTATCGCCGCAAGGTGCGCCGCAGCCCCTGCGCCGAGTGGCAGTACAGCAACGTCGTGGTCAAGACCGTCACACCCCAGCCCGATGCCGTGACCGATGCCTGGACCATATGCCCGTCCGATAGCCTTTCGGCAAACGTGACCTCCAACGACAGCAACTTCACGAGCCCGGAAGTGAGTCTGGTGGACAGCACCAGCAATGGCCTCCTCGTGCTTCAAGCCAATGGTGCTTTCGGCTATCGCCCCAACGAGGGCTTCTGCGGCACCGACCAGTTCACTTATCAACTCTGTCAAACCGGCACGGCCTGCTGTGATACAGCCATCGTCACCATCACGGT
>CAYNYN010000320.1:0-1991 GCA_964401445.1 uncultured Saprospiraceae bacterium
GATAGCGACCTGTTCCGACTCGTCGGAAGTCTCAACCATCGGATCCTCGGTGCTCAACTCTCCTTGAATCGTCCATCGACTTTCCTCACCAGACTACGGTTTCCTCTTCCTCGATGGGGCGGCAAAAATATGTCCGCTGACGACAGTCGCCGGTGTCCGTTGGGCGCTATTTGCCCGGAATTTTCGTTTTTGCCGAAAGGCACAACCCTGACAAACCACCTGACCATGCGCATCCTCTGTATTCTCACCGTGCTCGTGGGCTGCCTCGAGCCTGCTGTGGCCCAGCGCGTGCTGGGCATGAGCCACGCCCGCCCCTGGCCCGCCGACCGCTATGCCGACACCGACGGCACGCCCTGGCTGTTCGACCGCTGGCTGCCCGCCATCATCTACGACGGGGCCGGCGCCACCTACGTCGTGGACTCGCTCAACCTCAACGGCCTGACGCCTGCCGTCGAGGTGCGCAAAGACGGCCGCTACATCGAGCTCGACGAACGCGCCTACCCCCGCATCGAGGTGGTGCGCGCACCCGCCGACACGGTCGAGCTGCGCGCCCTGGCGCTGCCCTCGGGGCAGGTGCGCTACCTGCTGCTGCGCTATGCCGGCAGCCGATTGCAGCTGTTCGAGGAGTTTCTGGTGAGCCGCGACGAGCGCCGCATCGAGACGCCCGGCAAGACCGAATACATCCGCCGCTTCGTGCACCGGCAGCGCTACTGGCTGGTGCGCCCGGGCGAAGCGCCCGTTTTGCTGAAAAGCAAAAAGAAAGAGCTGCTGGCCCAGCTGGGCCCCGCTGCCGAGCTGGCGGCTTTCGCCAAAAAGGAAAAGCTCAATCCGAAGAAGGTGGACGACCTGGTGCGGCTGGTGGCTTTTGCCGAAAGGCTATAGCACGGGAAAAAGCCTTCGTATCTTTGCGCGAAAAAACTTATGAAAACCAAAGAGGAGATCGTCAGCAACTGGTTGCCGCGCTACACCGGCATGGCGCTCGAGGAGTTTGGCCAGTACATCCTCCTGACCAACTTCACCAACTACGTCGAGCTGTTCGCCCAACGCTTCGGCGTGCCCATCTACGGCGAGGGCAAGCCGTTCCAGTGTGCCACGGCCGAAGGCATCACGATGATCAACTTCGGCATGGGCAGCCCCAACGCCGCCACCGTGATGGACCTGCTGTCGGCCATCAGCCCCAAGGCTGCCCTCTTCCTGGGCAAGTGCGGCGGCCTCAAGAAGAAGACGCAGATCGGCGACCTCATCCTGCCCATCGCCGCCATCAGGGGCGAGGGTACGTCGAACGACTACATGCCGCCCGAGGTGCCGGCCCTGCCCGCCTTCGCCCTGCAAAAGGCCGTCTCGACCACCATCCGCGACTACGCGCGCGACTACTGGACCGGCACGGTCTATACCACCAACCGCCGCGTGTGGGAGCACGACAAGGCCTTCAAGAAGTACCTGCGCAGCCTGCGCTGCATGGCCATCGACATGGAGACGGCCACGCTGTTCACGGTGGCTTTCCACAACAAAATCCCGGCCGGCGCCCTGCTGCTCGTATCCGACACGCCCATGATCCCCGAGGGCGTCAAGACCGACGAGAGCGACCGCAAGGTGACGGAGAACTACGTGGACCTGCACGTCAGCATCGGCATCGACAGCCTCAAGCAGCTCATCAACAACGGACTGACGGTCAAGCACCTGAAGTTCTGACTTTCGCTTTCGCAAAACGCGACCCATGACCGACACCATGACCATCCGGCTGCTCACCTTCGGCATCGCGCGCGACATCTGCGGCGGTGCCGAAGTGGCCATCGATCTGCCCGAAGGCGCTACCGTGGGCCAACTGCGCGAGCGACTGCTGCAGCGCTACCCGCGCCTGCTCGACCTGCGGGCCATCGCCATCGCCGTCAACAGCGAGTACGCCCGCGACGACCAGCCCCTGCGCCCCGACGACGAGGTGGCCCTCATCCCGCCGGTGAGTGGAGGGTGAGTTTGTGAGGAGTGAGGAG
>CAYNYN010000320.1:2091-4372 GCA_964401445.1 uncultured Saprospiraceae bacterium
GTGCGGATGGCACGCGAACGAATCTGATCCGAAAAAACCTGCCCTGGTACATGCGCTACGGCCTTTTCCTTGCCTGCCTTTTGTTTTCCCTGTGGGCCTCGGCCCGTGAGGAAGGCGTGCTCGTGGCCGAGGCCGTGCCCGAAGGCGGCTTCTACTCGGGCCGCATCGAAGTGCAATTGCTGGCGCCCGAGGGGGCGATCTACTACACGCTCGACGGGCGCGATCCGCGCACGGAAGCAGGGACGCGCTACACGCGCCCGCTGCGGCTGCAGCGCACCACCGTAGTGCGCGTGGCCGTGCGCGCCGACGGCCGCTGGGGTCCCGTGCAGTCGCACACCTACTTTATCGACGAGCCGCCCACCACCCTGCCGGTGGTCTCGCTCGCCATCGATCCCGACGTGCTGTTTCATCCCGTGTACGGGCTGTTCGTCGAAGGGCCCAAGGCCGTGGACACGCTGTGGCGCAAGCCCGGCGCCAACTTCTGGTCGCGCAAGGAAGTGCCCGTCAGCGTCGAGCTGTTCGAGACCGACGGCACCTGCGTGTGGCGCAGCCTGGCAGGCATGCGCCTGTTTGGCGGCATGAGCCGGCTGTTCCCGCAAAAGTCGCTGGCGCTGGTGGCGCGCAAGCGCTATGGCGCGCGCCGCATCGCCCACCCCGTCTTCGGCAGGCAGGGGCCGCGCAAGTTCAAATACCTGGTGCTGCGCAACAGCGGCAGCGACTGGGGCACGGCCTGGATGCGCGACGCCCTCACGGCCAGCCTCGTCGAGGGCTGGGACCTGGACCACCAGGCCGACCGGCTGGCCATCGCCTACATCAACGGCCGCTACTGGGGGCTGTACCACCTGCGCGAAAAGGTGAACCGCTACTTCATCGCCAGCCACCACGAGGTGGACAAAGACAGCATCGACCTGTTGGAGCACCGCGGCTACCGCAAGCGCGGCAGCCGCCTGCACTACCTCCACCTGCTCGACTACCTGCAAAAGCACGACCTGAGCGAGGCCGCGGCCTTCACCTGGGTGGCCAGCCAGATGGACGTGGACAACTTTGCCGACTACCAGATCGTCCAGATCTTTTGCGACAATCGCGATGCGGGCGGCAACATCAAGTACTGGCGGCCACAGACGCCCGACGGCCGCTGGCGGTGGATCCTCTACGATACCGACTGGGGCTACGGCCTGCACGACACGACGGCCTGGCGCTTCAACTCGCTGGCCTTCCACACGGCACCCGACGGCCCTTCCTGGCCCAACCCGCCCTGGAGCACCTTCATTTTGCGCAAGCTGCTGGAGAACGAAGGCTTCCGCCAACGCTTCGTCCGCCGTTTTGCCGACAGGCTCAACACCTCCTTCCGCAGCGAGCGGGTGCTGGCCAAAATCGACTCGCTCTACCAGGCCATGCTGCCCGAGATGCCGCGCCACCTGAAGCGCTGGCGCCGCAGCCGCGACGCCTGGGAGCGCGAGGTGGAACGGCTGCGCACCTTCGCGCGGCAGCGGCCGGCATGGGTGTGGCTGCACCTGCAGGACTACTTCGGGCTGGCCGATCCCGTTCCGATACGCATCGCCACCACGCCGGGTGGCACGGTGCGCCTCAACGGCCTCGTCACCGTGACGCCCGAAGCGCCCTTCGAGGGCCGCTACTTCCCCGGCATCGCCCTCGAGCTGACGGCCGAGCCGGCGCTGGGCTTCCGCTTTGCCGGATGGGAAGGGCTCGGCACCGACGAGCCGACCCTGTACCTGACGCCCGAGATGCTGCCCCACGCCCAAGTCAAAGCCCGCTTCGAGCCGTACCAGCACCCGCTGGTGGGCCGCCTGGTCATCAACGAGGTGTGCCCCTACAACCCCGAGACGGGCGACTGGCTCGAGCTGTACAACGCCACGGACACGCCCCTCTGGCTCGACGACTGGGTGCTGACCGACCGCACCCACCGCATCAGCCTGCCCCACCTCGTGGTGCCGGCCGGCGGCTACCTGGTGCTGGCGCGCGACTCGTCGGCTTTCGCCAAACGCTTTCCCTACGCCTACAACGTCAGCGGCGCCCTCAGCTTCGGCCTCAACAAGCGCCACGAGCGCCTGGCCCTGTTCAGCCCCGACGGCGCCCTCGTCAGCCAGATGAGCTGGCGCCTCATGCCCATGGACACCGCCTTCACGCTCAGCCTCGGCCTGCCCTGGCTCGACGCCTCCCAGCCCGACAACTGGCTGCTCGAAGCGGGACACGGCACCCCCTGCAGTGCCAACACCTACTTCGTCGAAACGCGCATCGCCGAACGCCGACGCCTCTGGGC
>CAYNYN010000321.1:0-4327 GCA_964401445.1 uncultured Saprospiraceae bacterium
CACGGAAGAGGAGCACCATTGATATTGGGTTGGAGGAATCGAGGATTTGAGGAATCGATAGAGAAAAAACGCATTTTTTAACCATCATAAACAACCTGTCATGGGTGGATCTATTGCAGCAATTGGTATGAGCCTGGCCGTTATCGGCGCCGGCATCGGTATTGGCAACATTGGCGCGAAGGCTATGGAAGCCATCGCCCGTCAGCCCGAAGCCGTGGGTGACATCCGCGCCAACATGATCCTTATGGCCGCTCTGGTCGAAGGTGTCGCGCTGATCGCCGTTATCCTCTCGTACCTGACTGCGTAAAACCGACGAGCGGACCGGTGGCAGAGCGATTGGCTGCTGTGCCGGTCCCCTTTTTTGCGAAAGCACTATTGGTAAAAAGACATAAACCGCTGACCCAATGATTTTCCTTGCAGAATTTTCCGTGATCAAGCCGGACATCGGGCTGCTGTTCTGGTCCACCGTGATCTTCATCCTGTTCTGGGTGGTGGTGGGTTCGCTGGCGTTCAAGCCCATCGTCCGTGCCCTCAAGAAGCGCGAGCAGGACATCCAGAACTCGCTCGACGAGGCCAAGCGCGCCCGCGAGGAGATGGCCAACCTGAAGGCCGAGAACGAGGAGCTGCTGCGCCAGGCCCGCGAAGAGCGCTCGCGCATCCTGCGTGAGGCCAAGGAGATTGGCGACAAGATGGTGGCCGAGGCCAAAGAAAAGGCCAAGGAAGAGGCGCGCCGCATCGTGACCGAGGCCAAGGAGCAGATCGAGAACCAGAAGCGCGCCGCCATGATCGAGGTCAAGAACGAGCTCGGCATGATGGCCATCCAGATCGCCGAAAAGATCCTGCGCAAGAACCTGGCCGGCGACAAGGAGCAAGAGGCCTATGTGAAAAGCCTCATCGACGAGATCAAGCTGAACTAAACCACTGCGGTGCGCTCCCTCGGGGGGCGCCCTCATCATAATGCATCAGGCATGTCGGTACAAAGAGTTGCATCACGCTACGCCAAGTCGCTGCTCGATCTGGCCATCGAACAGCAGAAGCTCGAGCGCATCAAGGACGACGTGGAGGCCTTCATGGCGGCCACGCGCGTGCGCGCGTTTTATCTGCTGCTCAAGAACCCGATCATCCACAAGGACAAGAAGTGGAAGATCCTCAACGAGCTGTTCAAGGACAAGTTCGACGAGCTGACGATGGCCTTCCTCAAGGTGTTGCTCACCAAGAGCCGCGAAGCCTATCTGCCCGAGATCGCACGCGCGTTCATGGAGCAGTACAAGGCCGTCAAGCACATCTCGGAGGTGAAGGTCGTTTCGGCCGTAGCCCTGAGCCAGGACACGCTCGAGGCCATCCGCAAGAAGCTCGAAGAGAGCCCCTATACCGACGAGCACGTCGAGCTGATCACGGAGGTGGATCCGGAAATCATTGGCGGCTTCGTCATCGAGTTCAACGATCTGATGTACGACGCCAGCGTCAAGCACAAGCTCGAGCTGCTGGCCAAGGAGTTCAGAGACAACGAGTACATCTCGCAAATCTTTGCGCACTGATAAAGGCCTGCCCGCCTGCAAGGGTCGGGAGCGCCACAGCAAAATCATTCTTTCAAGCATTCAAAAAAACGCATCGCCATGGTGGATGTAAAACCCGATGAAATATCTGCAATACTCAAGCAACAACTCTCCGGCTTCAAGAGCGATACCGAGCTGGAAGAGGTAGGTACCGTGCTGCAGGTGGGTGACGGTATCGCCCGTGTGTATGGCCTGACCAAGGTGCGCGCCGGCGAACTGGTCGAGTTCGAGACGGGCGTCAAGGCCGTGGTGCTCAACCTCGAGGAAGACAACGTGGGTGTGGTACTCATGGGCCCCGGCGACGGCATCCGCGAAGGCTCGACGGTGCGCCGTACGGGTCATATCGCCTCGATCAAGGTAGGTGAAGGCATGCTCGGCCGCGTGGTCAACCCGCTGGGTGAGCCCATCGACGGCAAAGGCCCCATCGAAGGCAAGCTCTACGAGATGCCGCTCGAGCGCAAGGCCCCCGGCGTGATCTACCGCCAGCCCGTGAGCGAGCCGCTGCAGACGGGTATCAAGGCCATCGACTCGATGATCCCCATCGGTCGCGGCCAGCGCGAGCTCATCATCGGCGACCGCCAGACGGGTAAGACGGCCATCGCCATCGACACCATCATCAACCAGCGCGAGTTCTACGAGCGCGGCGAGCCCGTATACTGCATCTACGTGGCTTCGGGCCAGAAGGCCTCGACGGTAGCCAACGTGGCCCGCACGCTCGAAGAGCACGGCGCCATGGACTATACCATCATCGTTTCGGCTTCGGCGGCCGACCCCGCACCGCTGGTGTTCTACGCACCCTTCGCCGGTGCCGCCATCGGTGAGTACTTCCGCGACACGGGCCGCCCCGCACTGATCGTTTACGACGACCTGTCGAAGCAGGCCGTGGCCTACCGCGAGGTGTCGCTGCTGCTGCGCCGCCCGCCGGGACGCGAGGCCTACCCCGGCGACGTGTTCTACCTGCACTCGCGCCTGCTGGAGCGCGCAGCCAAGATCATCGCCAACGACGAGATCGCGCGCCAGATGAACAACCTGCCCGAGTCGCTCAAGAACGCCAAGGACGAGAACGGCCAGCCCATCGTCAAGGGCGGTGGCTCGCTCACGGCCCTGCCCATCATCGAGACGCAGGCAGGTGACGTGTCGGCCTACATCCCGACCAACGTGATTTCGATTACCGACGGTCAGATCTTCCTCGAGTCGAACCTCTTCAACGCCGGCGTGCGCCCCGCCATCAACGTAGGTATCTCGGTGAGCCGCGTAGGTGGTGCCGCACAGATCAAGTCGATGAAGAAGGTGTCGGGTACGCTGAAGCTCGACCTGGCCCAGTACCGCGAGCTCGAGGCTTTCGCCAAATTCGGCTCCGACCTCGACCCCGCCACCCTGGCCGTCATCGAAAAGGGTAAGCGCAACGTCGAGATCCTGAAGCAGCCCCAGTACAAGCCGGTACCCGTTGAGAAGCAGGTAGCCATCATCTACCTCGGTACCAAGGGCCTGCTCATGGACGTGCCCGTGGAGAAGATCCGCGAGTTCGAGGAGCTGTTCCTGCTCAAGCTCGAGCAGCTGCACCCCGACGTGCTGGAAGCCTTCCGCCAGGGCAAGCTGCCCGAGGAGGCCCTGCAGAAGGTCGAGCAGCTGGCCAAAGAGCTGGCTCCCCAGTTCAAAGCCTGATACGCAACAAACAGGGAAAGCGGGAGGCCCTGCGGCCTCCCGCACACCATAGCCTTTTTCATTTACAACAGGAAAGCCCATGTCGGGAAGTCTCAAAGAGGTAAGACAGCGGATTCGCTCCGTACAGAATACCCAGCAGATCACCAAGGCCATGAAGATGGTGTCGGCCGCCAAGCTGCGCCGCGCCCAGACGGCCATCCAGCAGATGCGCCCCTATGCCGAGAAGCAGGAGCAGATGCTGCGCAACGTGCTCAGCAACCTGGGTGACGGAGCCACCGACGTGACCATCTTCAGCAAGGAGCGCCCCGTCGAGCGCGTCTGCCTGGTGATCGTCACCTCGAACCGCGGTCTGTGTGGTGCCTTCAACACCAACATCAACAAGGCCATGCAGGCCCGCCTCGAGTCGGAATACCGCGAGCTGTACGAGCAAGGCAAGGTGACGCTGCTGCCCATCGGCAAGAAGGGCTACGAGTACTTCGCCAAGCGCTATCCGAAGCTGCACATCATCACCGACTACATCGAGCTGTTCAACAAGCTCAACTTCGACAGCTCGACCCAGGTGGCCAACCTGCTGATGGACGCCTTCGCCGCGGGCCAGTACGATCGCGTGCTCGTCGCCTACGGGCATTTCAAGAATGCTGTAACCCAGTATCCGACCATCGAGCAGTGGCTGCCGGTGCCGCCCCTCGAAGCGCAGGAAGGCACGCAGAGCCGCGCCGACTACATCTTCGAGCCCAACATGGAAGAGCTGCTCCAGATCCTGGTGCCGGGCATCCTGCGTACCAGCTTCTACAAGTACCTGCTCGACACCCATGCGTCGGAGCACGGAGCCCGCATGACGGCCATGGACAACGCTACCGAAAACGCCAACGAGCTGCTGCGCGAGCTGCGCATCAGCTACAACAAGGCCCGTCAGGAGGCCATTACGAAAGAGATCCTCGAAATCGTGGGGGGGGCTGCCGCCCTCGAAGCCGGCTGATCCGGTCATCCATTCGGCAGCAGCCAAAGCGAAAAACGAAAGCGCGCCATCCCTCGGGAGGCGCGCTTTTTTCGTCTGGAGCAGCCTTTTTTGAGACAGAGGGACGGAGTGAAAGAGTGACGGAGTG
>CAYNYN010000322.1:0-4311 GCA_964401445.1 uncultured Saprospiraceae bacterium
GCTGTATCGAGGCCTGCCCCACCGATGCCATCGATCCCGCAGGCTACCTGCTCGACAGCCGCAAGTGCATCTCCTACCTGACCATCGAGCTGAAGGATGCCGTGCCGGCAGCATTTGCCGACAGGCTGAAAGGCTGGGTCTTCGGTTGCGACATCTGTCAGGAGGTGTGCCCGTGGAACCGCTTTGCGCGCCCCCATCGCGAGCCCGACTTCGCGCCGCATCCGCATCTGCTCGACATGACGCGCGAGGATTGGGAGGAGCTGACGCGCGAGGCGTTCGACGAGATTTTTTACGGCACGCCCGTCAAGCGCGCGGGCTACGACAAGCTGCGCCAGACGCTCCGCCTCGTGCTCGACGAATGAGGGGATCAACGGACTACCGCCACAGAGGTGTTGGCGAGGGTGGGCACGATGATGCGCAGGTAGATGAGCTCGAGTCCGGCGCTGCGCGGGCATTCGATGAGCGTTTCACCGGCGCCTTCCGGCAAACGATACGAGCCGAGCAGCCGTCCGTCGCGCGTCACGGCATGGAGCCAGCCCTCGCGCGGCAGCGGCCGGGCCCAGCGCAGGCAGAGTTTGTCGCCTTTCGGCAAAACCTGCACTGGCGGCTGTGCGGCATCGTGGTACCACGCCTCGGTCTCTGCCGTTTTCATCTGTCCCGTGCGGGTGTCGAGCAGGCGCAGGCGGTACCGATGATGGCCTGCCGGTGGCCGGTGGTCTTCGAAGCGGAAGACGAGGGAACCCCCTTCACTTTCGGGCCGCACCTCGCCGATCGGCTGCCAGCCATCGAAGGTCTGATAGCGGTCGATGCGGAAAATCAGACCTTCCCATACGTCGGGCACGGCCCACTCCAATGTGACACGCTTTCGGTCGGGGTCGGCCACGGCTTCGAAATACTGCACGTTAAGGTTGCCCAGCGTGCAACTGTCTTCGATGACCACTTCCGCGACGGCCGTGCAGCCGTTGGCGTCGGTCACGGTCAGCAGGTAGGTGCCGGCAGCCATGCCGCCGATGCTCGACTTGTTGGGGCCGTGGCTCCACTGGAACAGCCAGGGCTCGGTGCCCCCGCTGACGAGCGCATCGGCCGTGCCGTCCGATGCGCCACAGCTCGCAGGCGTGGTGACCACCTCGATTTCAATGGGTTCGGGTGCAGTGAGCGTGAAGGAGTCCACGCGTGTGCAGCCGGCCGCGTCGGTGATGGTGACGGTCCAGGTGCCTGCCGCCAGCGCCTCGTGTACGGTGCCTTCCTGTCCGTCGGGCCAGGCGACCGCGTAGGGCGGCGTGCCGCCGGACACATCGATCAGTGCGGTGCCATCGTGCGCGTCGTGGCAGGAGGGCGGGTAGGTGGTGAGCTGCACCTCGAGGTCCGCGCAGGGCGCTTGACACGCTTCCGGCATGATGGCCACGATATTGGACTCCATGAACTCCTCGCATCCCTGCAGGCGCACGCACCGACGGAACCACGTAGGCTGGCTGATGGGGTCGGGCTGGTACCACAGCTCGTGCCAGCCGGCAATGGGCGTCCACACGGCAGCGCCTGCATCGGGTGGGGTAGTGGTGCGGATCCACACGACCTGAAGGTCGGCCAGCGCGGCGGCAGGCGCCTCCACGTTGCCGATGGGGGCGGGCGTCTCACCCAGGCAGACGACCTGGTCGGGGCCGATCTGACCCGCATCGAACTGGCACTGTGCAACCAGTTCGCCGGCGGCAAGCAATAGGAAAAAGCTGAGAAAGACAGGTAGCCAATGGCGCATGGGGCGTGTTTTGTAATGCTATTGCAAGAAAAACAATTCCATCCCCTGGCGAAGGGCGCCTGTGGCTCTATTGCTACAGCCATTTTTGCCTGATATTCAAGGGTGCCTTCATACGTCGCATGCACATCGACGTGCCGCCAGGAAGCGATCCATTGGCTTTCGTCCTGATCGTCTTTTTGCGGAAGCGTATCTTGGCAGGCAAACCAGACCCCAACCCTGCACAAGCACCACCTGCCTGATGAACGACCCCACACCCGTATGCATCGTCGGTGCCGGCCCTGCCGGCACCTCGGCCGCCCTGAAACTGGCCTACCACGGCATTCGATGCGTGCTCATCGACAAGGCCACCTTCCCCAGAGACAAGATTTGCGGCGACGCCGTCAGCGGCAAGGTGACCACGCTGCTCAACCGGCTCGATCCCGACATCATCCGCCGCTTCGAGGCCGAGCCCATCAAGGTGGATGTCTGGGGCATCCAGTTCTTTGCGCCGAATGGCATCCCCATGGAGATTCCTTTCGTGCCGGCACCGGGAAGCGACCTGCCCGGCGCGCCCGGCTATGTGAGCCGCCGCTGGGATTTCGACCACTTCATGGTGCGCGAGGTGGCGCGCCGGCCCGAGGTGGAACTGATCCTGGGCAAGGCGGTGCAGGACTACCGGCGTTTGCCGGAAGGCTGGGAAGTGCACCTGGAAGGGGGCGAGGCGATCCGTACGCGCCTGCTGCTGGTGGCCGACGGCGCGCATTCCCGCTTCAGCCGGCACGTGGCGGGCCTGCCCACCGAGAAAAAACACCATGCCGGGGCGGTGCGGGCCTACTACCGCGGCGTGACCGGCATGGATCCGCGCGGCTTCATCGAGCTGCACTTCCTCAAAGAGCTGACGCCGGGCTATTTCTGGATCTTCCCCCTGCCGAACGGCGCGGCCAACGTTGGTCTGGGCATGCGTTCCGACTACATCTCGAAGCGCCGCGTCAACCTGCGCAAGGCTTTCGAGCAGGTGGTGCAGGAGCACCCCGTGCTGAGCAGGCGTTTTGCGCAAGCGGAGCGGGAAGGGCCGGTGCAGGGCTATGGCCTGCCGCTCGGCTCGGGGCGCTACCGCATCTCGGGCGACCACTACATGCTGCTGGGCGATGCGGCTCATCTGGTCGATCCGCTCACCGGCGAGGGCATCGGCAACGGCTTCTACTCGGGCTTCATCGCGGCCGACCAGGCCAGGGCCTGCCTCGACGCGGGCGACTTTTCGGCTGCGTTCATGGAGGCCTACGACCGCCGCATCGACCGCGTGCTGGGCGGCGAGCTGCGCCTCAGCTACCAGATGCAGCGGCTGGCGCGCTATCCCTTCCTCGTCAACCTCATCGCGCGCATCGTGCACAGCAACCAGGGCGTGGTGGACGCCATCTCGCGCATGTACACCGACTTCGAGTATCGGAAGCAGCTGGTCAACCCGCTGTTCTGGCTTCGGCAGCTGGTCGGGAAGTGAGTGCTAAATGCCGCCCAGCAGCAGTGGCACCACTTCGGGTCGGGCCAGCACCTGCTGGATGGCCGGCTTGTCGAGCTGCGAGAGGCGCAGCGCGAACGCCTGGCGCAGGCCTGTCGGCAGCCGCTCGTCGGTGAGCAGTGCGGCCAGGCGGTTGCAGGCCTGGGCGTCGAGGTGGTCGGCGTGGGTGCGCAGGTAGAGGAAGAGCTCGTGCAGCCAGCCGTTCAGGGCGTCGAGCCTGAGGGCAGGATCTGCGTTTTCGGCAATGGATGGGGGTAGTTCGGTTCCGCTTTCGCGAAACCACGCCCGCGGCTCGGGCCAGCGGTCGGCGCCCAGGTGGATGTACGACACGAGGCGGTCGGCCGTCTCGGCGTCGAGGCAGCTCAGGGCGAGCTGATGCACCAGGCGGCGGTCGCGGTTCCAGTCCGGCACCGTGGAGGCCAGCCGGAAAAACTGAACCAGCGAGCGCGGCGTGGTGCGACGGCCGGTGGCCAGCCCGGGGAAGGCCAGCACGAAGCGTATGCCGCGCGGGTCGATGTCGTGGGCCGTGGCCCATTCGGCCCAGGCTTCGGCATCGAACTGCATGTGCAGGTGGAGCATGCGGTTCTGCATGGCGTCGTCGAGCGGCGTGACGCTGTAGTCGCCCTCATCGGGGTTGGCCGTGAGGACGAGGTGCCAGCGCCGGGGCAGGCGCCAGCTCACCAGCTCGTAGCGCTGCCACAGCGGCATGAGGCCGCGCAGGATGCGGTCGTCGGCGCGGTTGAAGTCGTCGAGTAGCAGGATGCCGGGCCCTTCGGTGCGGGGCACCCAGGCCGGCGGCACGAAGACGGTGCGGCCGTCCTGCACCGTGGGCATGCCCAGCAGGTCGCCCATCTCCTCGAACTGCGCCGGTGCGATGTGCACCACGGGCCAGCCCTGGGCGCGGCCCAGCGCCTCGACCAGCTCGGTCTTGCCGATGCCGGGCGGCCCCCAGATGCAGGCCGACAAGCGGAATTCGCCGCGGTCTTCCAGCAGCTCATTGGTGCGGAAGACGTGCAGCAGCAGGCGGCGTATGTCGGGAGCGGTGAAGGACATCTCAAGTGGA
>CAYNYN010000323.1:0-4294 GCA_964401445.1 uncultured Saprospiraceae bacterium
GCATACCCATCGTCTATCGTCTATCGTCCATCGTCAGCAGACTCATCGATTTGGGGGGCAAGGTAAGGAAGTCCGTGCCATCCGGGCCGGTGGCATCTTCGCGTCATTGCGCCACCCATCCACAGCCGAACGAACATTTTCCCGCGGCACCGACATTGCACTATTGCCTTCGGCACGAAACAAGCGGCCGGAGGCGTCGTTTGCCGAAAGGCACCATTTGACTTCACCAAAAAATCAGGACTATGACTTCCACGAACCAACCGAACGGGGGCAAGCCGAGCACGCCCCCGACGCCTGCCACCCCCCAAAAGCCGAAATCCAAAGGCACCGAGAAGGTAGTGGCCATCAGCGTCGTCATCGGCGTGTTGCTGCTGGGCGTGATCGGGGTGCTCACCTACCAGAGCCTGAGCAAAGGGCGCCAGCTCGAAGAAAAGATCGCCCAGCTGGAAGAGGCCGAGCGCCTGCGCCTGGAGCTGGAAGACCAGTACGACCGCGCCCTCACGGAGCTGGAGGAACTTCGCGACACCAATGCCGAGCTGAACAGCCTCATCGAAGAGCAGATCCAGGAGCTGGAGGCGCAGCGCCGCAAGATCGCCGGCCTGATCAAGGACCGCCGCCGCCTCGAAGAGGCCCGCGCCGAGCTGGCCCAGTTGCGCGAGCAGGTGGCCGGATACATCGAGGAGATCGAGGCGCTCAAGGAAGAGAACGCCATGCTGGCCGCCCGGGCCGACTCGCTGAGCGTAACGGCCGACTCGCTGGCGCGCCAGCTGGAAGGCACCCTGGCCGAAAAAGAGCAGCTGGCCAAAGCCCAGGCCCTGCTCGTGACCGAGAAAGAACAGCTGGCCGACAAGGTGCACCTCGCTTCGGTGATCAAGGTGGCCGACGTGGAGGTGACGGGCTACAAGTACCGCGAGGGCAAGTCGCCCAGCCGCCGCCGCACGGCCAAAGCCGTGGACCTGCTGCGCATCTGCTTCACGGCCCTGCCCAACGAGGTGGCCAAGCCGGGTACCGAGAAGTTCTTCATCCGCATCATCAACCCCATCGGCGAGACGCTGGCCATCGAAGAGCTGGGCTCGGGCACCATCGTCAACCCCAAGACCAAGGAGGAGATCCTCTACACGCAGGTGGCCGAACACGAGTACGCCAACGAAGAGGAGCGCATGTGCTTCGACTGGAAGCCCGACATCAACTTCCAGAAGGGAAGCTATACCGTCGAGATCTACAACAAGGGCTACCTGGCGGGCAAGGGCAGCTTCGTGCTGAAGTGAGCCCCCTGCTTTTGCGACAAAAAAAAGCAAAATCCCGTGCCGGACACGTCCGACACGGGATTTGCTCTTTGGGCAGGGCCGGGGCCCTGAGCATCAGTGCGTCACGACGAACTGGCGGGTGGTATAGCCCTTGTTCGTGAACACCGTCAGGTTGTACGTGCCTGCGGGATAGTCGCGTACGTCGTACTGCAGGGTCGACTGCAGGACGTTGTCATAGGTAGCCTCGGTGAGGATGCGGCCCTGATTGTCCATGATGCGGACATAAACCTTGTCGAAGAGCTCTTCCATGTCGAGCGATACGGTCAGTTGATCGCTGACGGGGTTGGGGAAGAGGGTCACCTTGTTGGCATCCGAGAGCGGCTCGTTGACGAAGGTGACGGGCGAGACGTTCATGCGCACCACGGGCACGATGTCGTAGCCAAAACCGATGGTGCTGTACGGCTCTACCGACAGGTCGTCGTTGATACCGAGCACGCCGGCGTAGCGCGGCTGGTTGAGGATGTCGGGACCGGTGAGGAAGACCGTAGCCGAGTAGTTGTACTCCTCCGAAGCCGAAAGGGCGAAGTCCACCTGGTCTTCGGTGATGTACTCGACCATGACGAGGTAGTAGGTATCGTTTTCGAGCATAAGGGGCATCTCGTCATCGGGGAAGCCGGGCACATACACCGTGATCAGGTCTTCGGGGTTTTCGTCGCCCTGGATGGTGTACAGCCCCAGTGCCACGCGCGTGCGCTCGTCGGGGTCGGCTTCCTCATTGCCGTTGAGGTCTTCCCACTTGTACACGGTGAGCAGCAGGTCGCGATCGGGAATATTGGCAGCGTTGCCGATGCCGAAGCTCATCGAGCTCATGAACTTGCCGTCGCCATCGGTGACGTAGAAGCAGTTGCCATAGGCCCAGCTATGCGCCTCGTCGGCATCCCAGTTGCCTGCGGCCGGGAACACGATGCGCGTGGCGCCCGTTTCCTTGGCGTAGGTCGAGTCGCTCACCACGAAACGGAAGGTCTGCGTGTTGTTCGACTCGTCGAAGTCGGGCGCATCGGCCGAGATGGTGTAGGTGCCCGTGTAGCTGCCCTTGTCCACGTCGGGGATGAAGACGTCGTCGAACGGAATGTTCTCGATGAGCTGGTTGGCCGCCACGTCGCCGTAGAAGTTGTCGGCGCTGAAGACCTCCATGCCCGTATCGTCGTTGACGATGCTGACGTGCAGGTTGACGTTGGTCTGGTCGGCTGCACCCACGTTCTCGATGTCGGCCAGGAAGTAGATGGGATCGAGCTCACCCTGCGGGAACTGGGCGTTCTGCGGGATGGCGTAGAAGTCGTTGACCTGCATGTTGTTGGCTTCCTGCTCGACGATGTGCACGTCGTCGATCATCCAGTAGTAGTAGTTGCCTTCGTAGCGGAACTTGATGCGCAGGTCGCTGGCGCCGGCAGCGCCGGGCAGCGGCACGCGTACCAGCTCGTTGATGTGCCCGCTGTTGACGGGCAGGTCCGTGTTGATGAACGTGCTGTCCCACGTCACACCGCCGTCGGTGCTCCAGCCCACGATGTAGGTGCTCTGGAACTGGCGCGTGGCCTGATAGAACACGAGGCTGACGCCGGCCACGTCGTACTGGCTGATGTCGATGGACGGCGAGATGAGCTCACCGACCTGGGGTGCGGCACAGGGGCCATTGCCGAAGTTGCCGGGCGTGCCACCGTTGTCGTAGAAGTCCGAGTCGAAGTAGGCCGCACCCGTACACATGGTGGGCGAAGCCATCAGACCGCCACCACCCACGTAGGCGCCCTGATCGGAGATGTCGCCATCGGGGCTCCACTGCCACAGCTGGTAGGTCGTGGGCACGCCGCCGCAGGAGATGCTGTTGACCGTCCAGCCGTTGAGGCTATCGGTGAACGAGCCCTCGCCATTGGCGCCCCACAGCACGTTGAACACGTCGGGAAACTCGATGGGGATGGGCTCCAGATCGGCCGACACGCCATTGGGGATCTCGTTGCGGAAGGCCTCGCAGTCGGCCTTGGCCATCATGAATGCGGGGATGGTGACCTGGTCGCCAAAGTCACCAGGTGCCATGGAGAAGGGCGGGTCGTCGTTGTTGTTGCAGATGATCACGGCGATGGCACCTGCATCCTGAGCGTTGAGGGCCTTGGTACCAAACTGGCACGAGCCGCGATCGATCAGGGCGATCTTGCCGCTGACGTCGTTCTGGATGGCTTCACAGCCATCGGTCACCGTGCCCGTACCGTCATCCACGATCTCCAGGTCGCCCATCACGGCCACACCGCCGCAAAAATCGGCACCACCGAAGGCGGCAGGTACAGCCGTATAGGTACCCGAAGCGGCACCCGACAGCACCAACTGATAGTTGCGCTGGGCCTGTGCTTGCTGCCAGCCCGCACACACGAGCAGCAGCGCAGCCACCATCATCGAAGATTTCGTAAAAATGTTCATACATCTGTCTTTTAATGAAAAAAAATGAATTGCCACTTTCGTGCAAAATTTCTTTTTGCACCTCTTGGCAAATGTAGTCAAAATCCCCCCTCATACCGATAGACGGCCAGACGACAATTTCCCATTTTGTCTGCTACGAACAGTCTGCCGGCACAGGAGTCGAACGGCTGGGGCGAGCGCTGCTTTTTTTTCAAGGAAAACTGCACATTGATGCAACCAAAAGATGCCTGTGCTGTCTTTCAGGTGGGAATCAATCTGCCAATGGGCTCAAATAATCGACCAGCAGATTGTTTTTTGATGAACAATCGAACTACCTTTGGAACACGTTTCAAGCCATACGCCGATGAAAAAGCGCCTTGCCCATCTGATCGTTTTCCTGCTTTTGGTCGGCAGCCTCGCCAGCTATGCTTACCTGAACGTGGCGCGCCACCACATCCTCTCGGCAGCCGACGTGCCTGCCCTCGAAGCCGAAACGTTCGAGCTCGAACCCCAAAGCTTCAACCTGCCCGAAGTGCACATCCTTGCCAAAGTCGTCGAGCTCGTGCAACGCACCGTGCAGTTGCAGTGAGGTGAGACTTGAC
>CAYNYN010000324.1:0-4292 GCA_964401445.1 uncultured Saprospiraceae bacterium
ACCCTCAACCAATTTTTCAGGGGACTCAAGCTTCAAGGAACCGAAGTCATTTGCCCCCCAACAGAAACATCCGACCATGGCATCGCGCATCACGAAACTCTTCAGAGACAAACCCGGCGGCATACTGAACATCTACTTCACGGCCGGCTATCCGGGCCTGCACGACACCGTGCCGCTCATCGAGGCGCTGACCGAAGCCGGCGCCGACATGATCGAGATCGGCATGCCGTACAGCGACCCCCTGGCCGACGGGCCGACCATCCAGCACAGCGCCTCGGTGGCCCTGCGCAACGGCATGACGCTCGACCTGCTGTTCGAGCAGGTGGCCGAGGCGCGCCGCCGCACCGAGGTACCGCTCATCCTGATGGGCTACTACAACCAGGTGATGCAGTTTGGCGAAAGCCGCTTCCTGGAAAAATGCCGCGAGGTGGGCATCGACGGCCTCATCCTGCCCGACCTGCCGCTGTACGAGTACGAACAACACCTGAAAGCAGCGGTCGAGGCGCTCGGGCTGGGCATCAGCTTCCTCATCACGCCCCACACGAGCGCCGAACGCATCCGCAAAATCGACGCGCTGACGCGCGGCTTCATCTACATGGTCAGCACGGCCGCCATCACGGGCGCGCGCGACCGCATTTCGCCCGAGCAGGAAGCCTATTTCGAGCGCATCGCCCGCATGGAGCTGCGGCACCCCCGCCTGATCGGCTTCGGCATCTCCAACAGGGAAACCTTCGAGACGGCCTGTCGCCACGCGCACGGCGCCATCATCGGCAGCGCCTTCATCCGGGCGCTGGGCGAGGGGCGCCCGCTGCGCCAGACGGTGCACGACTTCGTCCGATCCATTCGTCCCCTTGCTCCTTCCGCTTTCGCAAAAAACGACCGCCCATGATCATCAAGCTCAAAAACGACGCTACCGCCGAAGACCTCCAGCGCATCGAGCAGACGCTGGCCCGCCACGGCTGGAAAGGCATGCCCGTGACGACGCAGTACCGCCGCTACCTGGTCGGTATCGGCAAGAAGGCCATCGACCTGCGCCAGGTGGGGCACTTGTCCGGCATCGAAGACGTGTTTCGCGTGACGGACAGCTTCAAGCTGGTGAGCCGCAAGTGGCGCATCGAAGAGACCTGCATCGACCTGGGCGATGGCGTGCGCATCGGCGCCGGCCATTTCGCCCTCATGGCGGGCCCCTGCTCCATCGAGTCGGACCAGCAGGTGGCCGACACCATTGCGCACCTGCAGGCCCACGGCATCCGCATCATGCGCGGCGGCGTGTATAAGCCGCGCTCGTCGCCCTACTCGTTCCGCGGCCTGGGCATCGAAGGGCTGAAGATGTGGCACGAACAGGCGGCAGCTGCAGGCATCAAGATCATCACGGAGGTGATGATGCCCCGACAGATCGAGGAGATGTACCCGTACGTGGACATCTTCCAGGTGGGCGCCCGCAATGCGCAGAACTTCAACCTGCTCGACGCACTGGGCGAGGTGGACAAGCCCGTGCTGCTCAAGCGCGGCATCTCGGGCACCATCGAGGAGCTGCTGCAGTCGGCCGAGTACATCTTCTCGGGTGGCAACGAGCGCATCCTGCTGTGCGAGCGCGGCATACGCACCTACGAGAAGGCTTATCGCAACTGCTTCGACATCAACGCCGTGGCCATCCTCAAGGAGCGCACGCACCTGCCCGTCATCGCCGACCCCTCGCATGGCGTGGGCCTGCGGCGCTACGTGCCCCAGGTGGCCCTGGCCGCAGTGATGGCCGGCGCCGATGGCGTCATCATGGAAGTGCATCGCTGCCCCGAGGAGGCCTTCAGCGATGGCCAGCAGACGCTCGACTTCAAGGAAGCGGCACTGCTCTACCGCAAGCTGGCCATGGCACGGCAGGCGTTGCAGGAGATGGAAGCGCTGCATTGAGGAGAGACAGAGTGAGGGAGTGAGGAGTGAGGAGTGACCACAGGGCCTGGTGAAATTGGTTGAATCGGTGAAATCGGGGGAATCGGTTCCTCGATTCCTCGGTTACTCGATCCCTCTTTGGAAAACCCTCAACGCTACACGCTCAACGCTCAACCTCGAACAAGCTGCGGTTTGCAGCTCGCTTTTCCGATAAATCGGATCGACGGAAATTATTCCACGGCATTTCCCGGCGGATGTACCTTTGCCGGCGCGCACCTCTGGCGTAAGACATGCTTTCGCAAAACAAAAAAACGTCAATCATGCATCGCATCATCATTGTGGCACTCGCATGTACGGCATTTGGCTGCAGCCAACAGGAACCGAACAGCGAAAAGATCGAGGAGGTACCCGTCGAAGGCAAGATCAGCGAGATCATCCGCACGCCGGTGGAAGCCGACGGCACGGTGGACACGTTCAACGTGGCCAAAATCGAGTTCGAGGAAGAGATCTACGACTTCGGCGAGGTCAATGAAGGCGACGTGGTGACGCACGTGTTCAGGTTCAGGAATACGGGCCGCCAGCCGCTCATCATCAGCGATGCGCGCAGCACCTGCGGCTGCACCGTGCCCGAGTGGCCCAAGGAGCCCATCCCGCCCGGCGGCGAGGGCGAGATCGTGGTCAGGTTCAACACGGCAGGCAAGAAGAACCACCAGAGCAAGCCCGTCACCATCACGGCCAACACCTTCCCCTCCACCACCCGCATCTACCTGCGCGGCTTCGTGCACAGCGATGGCGATGCGTCGAACGACGGGCACGGGCACTGAGCAGAATTGTGCAGTTTTTCCTAATTTGACTGCACAGGGCACCAGAAATCATCGCCATGATTCGACTCATCGAAGCCGCCAATTTCCGCAGCCTGCGTTACGTAAGTCAGGAAGTGAGACGATGCCAGGTAATGGTGGGCGCAAATGCTACGGGCAAGTCCACCTTTCTCGACGTCGTCCACTTCCTGGGCGACATTTTGCGAGACGATCTCGACACGGCCATTGAAAAACGCACGCGCAACTGGTACGATCTGACCTTCGGCGGTGAGGGCGGACACATCGAACTGGCCATCGAGATGTTTTTGCCCGACCACATCAGAAAGCAATATGCCAATGGCACGCAGGACGGCATTTACGACCTGATCAGGTATGAGGTGAAAATTGGCATGCATGAGACGGACAATCTGCCGGCTATTATCAAGGAACATCTGATTTTGCTCGACAGCGGAAAATGGGTACACGATGCACCCTCTCAATTAAGGCTTTTCCCCCGGGAAATCCTGCCCGAAAAAATCGTTGGCCGAAAGCTGCCGCCCAGACCTGCCTACAAACGCGTGCTCACGAAAAAAGAAAACGGCAACGCGACCTTCTACCCCGAGGCGGCCAAAGGCCAGAACTGGACCCCCTCCTTCAACCTCGGTCCGCGCCGGTCTGGACTGGCCAATCTGCCTGCCGACGAGGAAAAATTCCCTGCAGCAGTTTGGGCAAGACAAATCCTGACCGAAGGTATCCAATGGCTGATGCTTGACAGCATGGAGCTGCGTCGTGCCAGCCCGCCGGGCAAAGGCGATGCCTTTTTGCCCGACGGCTCCAACCTGCCATGGGTGATCCGGCGATTTCGCGAGCAGCACTCCGACCGCTACGAACAGTGGGTCGCTCATTTGCGCACGGCGTTGCCCGATATTGAAGAAGTCAGGGTCATCGAGCGTGAGGATGACCGCCATGCCTACCTGAAGGTCAGATACTCCAGCGGCATCGAGGTGCCGAGCTGGTTCGTGTCGGATGGCACGCTGCGCCTGCTGGCCCTCACCCTGCCCGCCTATTTGCCTGAAGGCGAAAAGGTGTATCTGATCGAAGAGCCCGAAAACGGCATCCATCCGCTGGCCATTGAAGCCGTGTGGCAATCGCTGAGCACGGCCTGGCACATTCAGGTGTTGATGGCAACCCATTCACCGGTCTTGCTCGGCCTGCTCCAACCTGAAGACCTGCTTTGCTTCGCAAAAACGCCTTCTGGTGCTACCGACATCATAAACGGCAGGGAGCACCCGCAATTGAAGGAATGGAAAAAGTCGAATGACCTGAGCTTGTTGTTTGCAAGCGGCATATTGACTCCCTGAAACCTTCTGCCATGAGTACGACCCAAAACCCTGCTGTCTGCTGCGACCTGGTGGTGCTGGTGGCCGACAACGATGCAGAGCAGTTACTTCAGGCATTGCTTCCCCGCCTCCCGCGCGCATGGGTCACTGACTAGTTCTCTTTCAAAATCATTCGCCATCCCAACCGGGATAACGGCTGTTATTCCGACCCTGCCCGTCTGCTGGCACCGTTCCGGGCGCAGGCACGGCGTTTTCTGGTGATTTT
>CAYNYN010000325.1:0-4290 GCA_964401445.1 uncultured Saprospiraceae bacterium
CAACTTTAAACACTAAACTTTAAACTTTAAACTCAAACCCTCAACCCTCAACGCTACACCCTCAACCATTTTTTGCAGGGATCTCCCTCCTCCTCGATTACACTTGCATATTCATCCACCGGCGCGCTACATGCCCGAAGGCGATTGAATCTGCTGGTGAAAATGCACCAGACGTTCGATCGGTTTGCGGTCGATCACGCCGAGCTTCAACCCCTTCGCGCCGAGGGCTGCCTGTAGCAGCTCGCGGAAATGCCAGGCCACGCTGCCCACGAAATGGACGGGCAGGTGGTCGTGCCCTTCGTATTTGCACACATGGCGCACCAGAAACTCGTCGAAGCAGCGGATCACGAGGGTGCGCACGAAAGGATCCTGCTGCCGCATGCCGAGAAAGCGGGCAAAGGAGGCAAGATAGACCGCCGGGGCTTCGACCCGATAGATCTGATCCAGCACCTCTTTGCGGCCACCCGGCACCATGGCCTCGAGTTCCTCGGCCAGGTGGGGCGGCAACTCGCGATAAAACCAGCAACGCAGCAGCTCCTTGCCCAGGTGCGAGCCACTACCCTCATCACCCAACAAAAATCCCAGGTTGGTCACGTTGTCCACCTCGCGCGTGCCATCGTACAGGCACGAATTGCTGCCCGTGCCCAGAATGCACGCAATGCCCGGCTCGTGGCCACAGGTAGCGCGGGCCGCGCCGAGCAAATCGTGCTCGATGTGCACCGTGGCATTGGGAAAGAGGCGACGCAGCGGACGGGCAATCACTTCCTTCCGTTCCGGATCCCAACACCCACTGCCATAGTACCAGATCTCCGTAATGGCCTGCGCGGGCACGTGCGGCACCAAATCCTGCGTCAGGGCCCGAGTGATGGTCTCTTCACTGTGATAGTTGGGGTTGAAGCCCTGGGTAGGCACCTCCCGCACCTTGCGCGCGCCATCCACCAGCACCCAGTCCGTCTTGGTCGATCCACTGTCGGCAATGAGCATCATCGTATCGTGGGTTTGAATCGGCCTGCCCGAGCAATCGACGCCTCCTCGCAGGAATCCCCGGTCAATCATTCGGCCATGACCACCATGAGCAAATTTCGTTCGCAGCCGCCCACCGGCCGCAGTCACGGCAAAAGTAGTGTAATTCTGACACTAAGAGAACGCCCGAATCTTCCCCCCAGACCATTTTTTCGAGACCTGTTTTGTTTTAAAACATTTTGTTTTAATTTTGTCTCGTCATCCCGATTTTTGAAACAAAAAAGTCAGCAGTCATGATTCGGTATTCCTGGTCTCCCTACCGGCAAGGTGCCACTCCCTCATCGCAGGGGGCCCCGGCCACTTCCCTGCACGTGCCGACCCTTTGGCGGCGCTACTGGTTCCACATCCTGACCCTCCTGCTCCTGGCGTTTTTCGTGTTGCAAAAGAATGTCCAGATCACGATCGAGGTGAGTCCCCGCTCGCCGCAAAGCACCAATTATACTCAGGCTTCCGTGCTGCACGCCAGTGTGCCGGCTGCACCAGCGGCCACCAGCGAAACGCGCGCTGCGCTCTTGCCGCCGGCCACCGCCGCACCTGCTGCGACTGCCGCGCGCTGGAAACCCGAAGACTTCCGCAATCTCACCTTCGTACTGGATCCCGATTATGCCCGCCGAAACAACGTGCCTGACGCCATTGTCGAAACCAAGCTGGCCCAATGCAAGAAATACATCGAACGTTTTGCCCGGGTGGCCATCACCGAGATGGAAAAGTACGGGGTTCCTGCCAGCATCACGCTGGCGCAGGCGCTGCTCGAGTCCGACGCAGGGGCCAGCAAGCTGGCCCTGGAATCGAACAACCATTTCGGCATCAAGTGCCGCAGCAAATGTCTGGATTGCACCTGTCGCAACTACGCCGATGACGACCGCTACGACATGTTTCGCGTCTTCTCCACTGCCTGGGAAAGCTTCCGCACCCACAGCCGGCTGATGCACGACGACCGGTACAAGCACCTGCTGCAGTACGGCAACGATTACCGCAAATGGGCCGAAGGCCTGGAAGCGGCCGGATACGCCACGGATCCCCAGTATGCCGAAAAGCTGATCCAGATCATCGAGTTCTTCGACCTGTACCTGTTCGACCAACAGGCAGCGTGAGACCCGCCCGGTGAGGTCACACGGGGGCTGATACGCACGGATGCGCATCAGCCCCCGTTCATTTCAATGCCGCGGCGAAGTGTTCGAGTGCCCTGTTTCGGGCAAAGGCATGCTCGACGATTGGCTTCACGTAGCGGGCCGTGCCCCATTCCGGCACCCATTTGCGTACGTACTGGCCGTGCGGGTCGAATTTTTTCATCTGGCTTTCGGGGTTGAAGATGCGGAAATAGGGCGCGCCGTCGGCGCCGCAGCCTGCCACCCACTGCCAGTTGCCCACGTTGCTGGCCAGCTCGTAGTCGAGCAGATGGCGCGCAAACCAGGCTTCGCCCTGACGCCAGTCGTGCAACAGGTGTTTGCACAAAAAGCTGGCCACCACCATGCGCACGCGATTGTGCATGTAGCCGGTGTGCAGCAACTCGCGCATGCCTGCATCCACGAGCGGATAGCCCGTTTGGCCGGCGCACCACCGCCCGAACGCCTCTTCGTCGTAGTGCCAGCTCACCGAGCGCCATTTCTCCCGGAAGGGTTGGTGCACGGTGAGGGGATAATGCCAGATGAGCATTTGAAAAAACTCCCGCCAGATCAGCTCATTGAGGAAGGTCTCGTTCAGCTCCCTTCCCTTGCGCACCCATTCGCGGATGCTCGTCGTGCCAAAGCGCAGGTGCAGGCCCAACCGCGTGGTGCCGTTTGCGATATACGGGTAATTGCGGGTGCGGTCATAGTGACGAATGACTTCGTCCGACACCTCCAGGGAAGGGTATGCGATGTCCCTGGGCCGGAAACCAATGGCTTCCAACGAAGGGAAATGGTATCCTGCCTGCCTGATGCGCGCAAAACCGGCCCCCTGCACGCGCGTGTCGAAAGCAGCGAGCACCCCGGGCCGTGCTTCGAGGCATCGCTTCCAGGCCTTGCTGTAGGGCGTGAAAACCTGGAAGGGACTGCCATCGGACTTCACCACTTCCTCCGGCTCGAAAATGACATGGTCCTTGAAAGTGTGGCACGGCACATGGTGGGCCGCACACAACTGCCGGATCTCCTTGTCCCTGTTTCGAGCATAGGGTTCGTAGTCGCGGTTGAAAAACACAGCCCGCACCTTCTGCGAGCCGAGGAGGCGCGTCCACACCTCCTCGGGCGTGCCGTGGAAGACCCCCACCTGCGATCCCGACTTCGCCAACTGCGCGTCCATGGCGGCCAGGGTCTGATGGATGAACTGCACGCGCGCATCGTCGCGGTCGGGCAGGTCATCGAGCAGGTGGCGGTCGAAAATGAAGACGGGCACGACGGGCAGGCCGCTGCGCAGGGCATGATGCAATGCGGCGTTGTCTTCGAGGCGCAGATCGCGCCGGATCCACCAGATGGCGACGGGCTCGGAAAAGGGGATTGCGGTCATGGCGGCACCAACAGGAAAGGGGAAGCCTTGTTCACAGCATCACGTCCTGCTGATCGAACAGACGCCCCTCGCGGCAATTGATGATGCGCGCCGGAAACTGCTCGATCACGCGATAGTCGTGGGTGGCCAGCAACACGGCCGTCTGGTGCTCCTTGTTCAGGCGACGCAGCAACAGAAGGATCTCGTCGGCCGTATCGGGGTCCAGGTTGCCGGTAGGCTCGTCGGCGATGATCAGCAGCGGATCGTTGAGCAGGGCGCGGGCGATGACCACGCGTTGCTGCTCGCCCCCCGACAGCTCGTGCGGCATTTTGTGGATTTTGTCCTCGAGATCCACCTGTTCGAGCACCGTTGCGATGCGGCGGGCCCGCTCGTCGCGCTGGCGCCAGCCGGTAGCGCGCAGCACGAAGTCCAGGTTGTCGAACACCGAGCGGTCTTCGAGCAGATTGAAGTCCTGAAACACCATGCCCAGGCGACGGCGCAGCAGCGGGATGGTCTTCCGATTCAGCTTGTTCAGGTCGAAGCCTGCCACCAGCCCCTTGCCCGCATGCAGCGGCAGCGCCGCGTAGAGCGCCTTGAGCAAGGTGGATTTGCCGCTGCCCGTCCGACCGATGAGATAGGCGAACTCGCCTTCGGCCAGCCTCAATTGCACGTCTTTCAGTACGACGCGGCCACCCTGGGCAATGGCGGCATCCACGAGCTGGACGATGTGTCGGGTCTCCATGGGCAGCATTTTGCGAAAGCAACAAATATAGAAACAGTCGATGGACGATGGACGATGGACGA
>CAYNYN010000326.1:0-4280 GCA_964401445.1 uncultured Saprospiraceae bacterium
GCCGGCTTCGTCAAGGTAGCCGATGCCATGCTGGCGCAGGGAGTGGTTTGATGGTTGAGACTCGCTTTGCTCGATGTTGATACGCCGCTTACGCGGCGATGTTGAGACGCGCCATAGGCGCGATGTTGAGATGATACGCTTCGCAAAAGCCAGGACCCGGTTTCAGGTCCGATTTTGAGCGTTTTTCGAAACAAAAATGGCGCCTGACCCTCTGTCGGATCAGGCGCCAATTTTCTTTGTATCCATGCTCGCTACGCTTTCACACCGACACCCTTCACACAGCATCTCTCAACATCTCCAGCGCAGCTGGAGTCTCAACATCAGCGCGAAAGCGTCGTCCCAACACCCTGCCGGCAGGGCCGGGTATCAACCGTCAATCGAGCAGCTCGTAAATGCCGGCGATGCCCTGACCGCCGCCGACGCAGGCCGTCACCATGCCGTACTTGTTGCCGCGGCGACGCATCTCGTTGAGCAGCTGGGTGGTCAGCTTGGCGCCGGTGCAGCCGAGCGGGTGACCCAGCGCGATGGCGCCGCCGTTGACGTTGACGATGTCGGGGTTGAGGCCGGCCTGCTTGATCACGGCCAGCGACTGGGCTGCGAAGGCCTCATTGAGCTCGATGAGCTCGATGTCGTCGAGCTTGAGGCCGGCCTGGGCCAGTGCCTTGGGGATGGCCGCACACGGACCGATGCCCATGTAGAGCGGATCGACGCCGGCCACGGCGCACGACACGAGCCGCGCGATGGGCTTGAGGTTCAGCTTTTTCACCATCTCCTCGCTCACCACCAGCGTGAAGGCCGCCCCGTCGGACGTCTGCGAGGAGTTGCCGGCCGTCACCACGCCGTCCTTGGCGAAGACGGGCTTGAGGCGCGCCAGCGCTTCCATGCTGGTGTCGCGGCGCACGCCCTCGTCGGTGTCCATGACGAACTCGCGCTCCTGCCGCTTGTTGTCCTGCACGAAGACCTCCTTGACGGTCACCGGCACGATCTCGTCCTTGAACTTGCCTTCCTCGATGGCCTTGGCTGCCAGCTGATGCGAGCGCAGCGCAAAGGCATCCGACTCCTCACGCGTGATGCCATACTTTTTGGCCACGGCCTCGGCCGTGAGGCCCATGCTGGCCATGTAGTCGGGCTTGTCTTTGACCATGTTGTAGTTGGGCACGAACTTGTAGCCGGTCATGGGCACCAGGCTCATGCTCTCGGCACCGCCGGCGATGAAGATGTGTCCCATGCCCGCCTTGATCTTGCCCACGGCCAGCGAGATGGTCTCCAGGCCGCTGGCGCAGTAGCGGTTGACCGTGAAGCCGGGCACCTCTTTGCCCAGGGCCATGAGCGAGATCTGACGGCCCATCTGCAGGCCCTGCTCCCCTTCGGGGTTGGCGCAGCCCACGATCACGTCGTCCACCATTTTGGGATCCACCTCGGGCGTCTGCTCCATGAGGTATTGGATGACGCGCACGGCCAGGTCGTCGGAGCGCATGTGCTTGAAGCTCCCTTTTTTGGCCTTGCCGACAGCCGTGCGATATGCCTTGACGATATATGCTTCCATTTTTTGGAATCTGTTTTACCTGATTTGCAAATAGTTGTACCACACGCTTTGCCTTTCGGCAAAATCACTAATTGCGCAAGGGCTTGTTGTACTGCAGCATGTGCTGGATGCGCTCCAGCGTCTTGGGCTCGCCACACAGGCTGAGGAAGGCCTCGCGCTCGATGTCGAGCAGGTACTGCTCCGAGACGCGCTGCTCGCCCGTGAGGTCGCCGCCACAGAGCACCCATGCCACCTTGCGCGCGATCTTGACGTCGTGCTCCGAAATGAAGTGGCCCAGCTTGAACTCGTTGGCAGCCGTGTACAGGGCGCCGAGGCCGCCGCGGCCGAGCACGAGGATGTCCTCGCGCGGCACGGGCTGGGTGTAGGTGGGTGCCAGCTCGAGCACCTTCTTCTTGGCTTCGCCGATGTTGCGCTGCGTGTTGAGGATGACCTTGTCGCGCTGGGGCAGCAGGTAGCCGTGGTTGAAGGCTTCATGTGCCGAGCGGGCCACGGTGGCCATGGCGATGGTGCGGAACTTCTCCATCAGCGTCGGAATCTTCACGTCGCCCTCGAAGAACTGGTCCGAGGCGCGCAGCGCAAACTCCTTGGTGCCGCCACCGCCCGGGATGAGGCCCACGCCCACTTCCACCAGGCCGATGTACGACTCTGCGGCTGCCACCGCGGCATCGCAGTGCATGGTCAGCTCACAGCCGCCGCCGAAGACGTAGCCCTGCGTGGCCGCCACCACGGGCACGGCCGAGTAGCGGCAGCGCATCGTCATGTTCTGGAACATCTGCACGGCGAAGTTGAGCTCGTCCCACTCCTGCTGGTAGGCCAGCATGGCGATCATCATCAGGTTGGCGCCCACGCTGAAGTTCTGGGCGTTGTTGCCGATGACCAGGCCGTTCCACTCGCCCTGCTCGGCAATGTCGATGGCCTCCATCACGCCGCGGATGACGCCCTCGCCGATGCTGTTGGCCTTGCTGCGAAACTCGAGGCAGAGCACGCCGTCGCCGATGTCGTGCAGGATGGTCTCGCTGGTCTGATGCACGGGCGGCAGGTCGCGGAAGTTGTCCAGGATGATGATGCCGTCCATGTTGGGCACCTCGCGGTAGCCCTTGCTGTCGATGTCGTAGTAGTATTTCTTTCCGCCTTCGCGCTTGTAGAACGACGTGATGCCGGCAGCCACCATCTCCTTGACCCAGTCGGCCACGGGCTCGCCGTATTCCTCGGCTTTGGCGATGCCTTCCTCCACGCCGATGATGTCCCAGTACTCGAACGGGCCGTACTCCCAGGCATAGCCGGCGCGCATGGCGTCGTCGATGCTGTAGATGTTGTCCGAGATCTCGGGGATGCGGTTCGAGGCGTAGGAGAAGAGGCTGGCCAGCGAGCGGCGCACCAGCTCACCGCCCTTGTCGTCGGC
The DNA here is from genome assembly GCA_964401445.1 of uncultured Saprospiraceae bacterium. GTDB lineage: Bacteria > Bacteroidota > Bacteroidia > Chitinophagales > Saprospiraceae > WFYJ01. The sequence continues at coordinate 2,949 of CAYNYN010000326.1, forward strand.
ATTGAAGACGGCCTTGATGCGGCGGGGCACCTCTTCGATCTGCTTCGAGAGGGCGAGGCTTTGCAGCTTCGACTCCTTCTTGGGTTCGTATTCGAGCGTGTGCAGGTTGAGCTCGAGGATGACGCGGCGGCCTTTCTCGTCGCGCTCGTCGGTTTTCTTGTAGAAGCCCTGGCCGGTCTTGTCGCCGAGGAAGTTGTTGTCGAGCAAAAACTTGAGGTAGGCCGGAATCTCGAGGCGCTGGGCCACGGGATCATGGGGCAGGTTTTGCTTCAGGCCCATGAGCACCTTGGCCGTGGTGTCGTGACCTACCAGGTCGCCCAGGCGGAAGGTGCCCGTCTTGGGTCGTCCGATGGCCGGCCCCGTCAGCTTGTCCACCTCGCTGAGGCTGAGGCCCAGCTCGTAGGCCAGCTCGAAGATGCGCGCCATGGCGATGACGCCGATGCGGTTGGCGATGAAGCCGGGCGTGTCCTTGCAGCGCACCGTCTGCTTGCCCAGGTGCCAGTCGCCATAGCTCATGAAAAAGTCGATGACCTCGGGGCTGGTCTCATCGTGCGGGATGATCTCCAGCAGGCGCATGTAGCGCGGCGGGTTGAAGAAGTGGGTGCCGCAGAAATGCTTGCGGAAGTCGTCGCTGCGCCCTTCGGCCATCAGGTGGATGGGGATGCCCGAGGTGTTGGACGTCACCAGCGAGCCGGGCTTGCGGTACTTGTCCACCTGCTCGAAGATCTGGCGCTTGATGTCGAGGTTCTCCACGACCACCTCGATGATCCAGTCGCAGTCGGCAATCTTCGGCATGTCGTCCTCGAAGTTGCCCGTGCGGATGCGGCTGGCGAAGCGCTTGTCGTACAGCGGGTTGAGCTTGTTCTTCAGCGCTTTCTTCAGCGCTTCGTCGGCAATGCGGTTGCGGGCACGCGGATCCTTGCGCGCTTCTTCGTCCAGATCGCGCGGCACGATGTCGAGCATCAGCACTTCGAGGCCGGCATTGGCCAGATGACAGGCGATGCCCGAACCCATCACACCGGATCCGAGCACGGCTGCTTTGCGGATTCTTCTACTCATTGTATCGGAAGGTTTATGGTTTTGTAAGGACGGTTGCTGCAAGCGAAAGACCCTGGGGCGGGCGGTATTTGCCGAAAGGCAAAACCGCTTCAGCGAAAATTCGCTGAGCAAATATACAAATTCGGTTCATTGCGCCTGATCAAGGTGATACAAATGTCCGCATGGCGATGGGACGGAGTGATGAAGCGAGGAGTGAAGAGAGAGGAGTGAGGAGTGACAGAGAGACGGAGTGAATCGTTGCGAAACGTTGCGGCGTAGCGCCGTTGCGCGAGG
>CAYNYN010000327.1:0-4269 GCA_964401445.1 uncultured Saprospiraceae bacterium
GCCGCCAACCCGCCTTTCATGCCTTCATGCGGCGGGTTTCACGGTGCGGATTGGGTGGATTTGCCTTGCGTTTCCATAACTTGGAAAGCAAAAGCCGTCGGTTTGAAGCCTTTTGTAAACACGCTTTTTATACTCGCTTGCCTCCTGTCCACCCCTGCAGGGTACGGGCAGGAGGTTTTCTCCCGCACTTTTGGCATGAAGGACGGACTGCCCTACCAGGAGGTGGTGGACGTGTACAGCGACGGGGGCAGCGCCCTGTGGGTACGGGCCGCATCGAGCGAGTACATTTCCCGTTTCGACGGCATCAACTGGCAGCACTTCCACGTGGCCAGCGAGGGCATGCCGCCCTACATGAACCTGCTGAACGTGGATGCGGAGGGGCAAATGTGGCTCTACTATCGCGACATCGACCAGACGGTGGTGGCTCGCTACCGGCCTGAGGAGGGCTTCAAGATGTTTCCCTTTCCGCCCGGCCATTATTGCCAGGTCACCTCCCGCGGCCAGGTCGTTTGCCTCGACTCGCTCTACGCGCACGCGGCGCGTTACGAACCGGAACAGGATACGTTTGTCGCGGTCACGTCTTTTCCCTACCCCACGGTGCCCGGCTTCTTTTTCGAATACGAACTGGTCACCACAACGGGCGAGCCGGTTTTGCGGTACATCAACGCGCGCCACGAAGTGAAGTATTTCTGGAAAGGGAAAGAGCTGGCGCCCACCCCCTCTTCCCACTGGCTACCCGTTTGCGTCTTTTCGCCCGACGATGTCATTTATCTGAACACGCAATCTCCGGGCTTCGTCCGATCGGTCAAGGGCCGGACAAGGCCCGTGCCCTTGGCATTGCCCGACGGAAGGCGGCTGACGGCGCGGTACGTGGTCCGGCTGAGGGCCGGCCCGTACCAACACACTCATGGCGGAAAGGCCCTGGTGTGCACCGACGCGCAGGGGCAGCACCGCTTCCTCGTGCAGCTCGACGCCAGGGGCCAGCCCGAGATCCTCCTTTCGTGGCTGCCCGATGAAGCCATCCATGCGGCCACGCAGGACGCTGTGGGCCACTGGTGGCTGGCCACCAACGCCGGCCTCATGCACGTGAAGCCGGCGCTCGTCGAATTCGACGACACACAGCCCGGCATGGTCAGCGGGCTGTTCGCCATCGGTCAGGATGCCGAAGGAAACATCTGGATGGGAGGCCACGAAGGGGCCGGCGGCTTCAGCGTCTTCGACGGGTACGGCTTGCGCTATGAAAACTTCGGTCGCCCCTCGCTCAAAATCCTGTCTGGCAGCGTGCGCGGCCCGTCGGGGCATCTGTTTTTCAGCACGGCCTCGGTGCCGCCCAGCATGATCGCCATTCGCGATGGACGGGCCCGTTTCCAGAAATTCCGCAAAGGCAGCGTGCTGCTCAGGGCCTTCTACCTCACCCGGCTGCGCGACGACCGCATCGCCATCGGCTCGGTCAACATGGGCCTGGTGCTGGCGCGCGACAGCAGCGGATGGCTCACCGACATACAGGTGATCGACGAAGACCGCGGCCTGGCCATGAACGACGTGGCCACCGTGAGCGAGGACCTCGCCGGCCGGCTCTGGCTGGGCCGACTGCCGGCCGGCATGGCGCTGTACGACCCCCAACGCGACACCGTGGTCAACTGGCTGCGCCTGCCCGGCAAAAACCACACGCACGGCATCATGAGCTCGTGTGTGGATGAGAATGGCACGCTCTGGCTGGGCGCGCACGATGGCCTGTATTTTCTCGACAATGCACATACATTCGACTATCGCCATGCCACCCCCTGGACACACCTGAAACCCTTTCCCCTGCCGGGAAACGACCGCTCCGTGGTGCAGTCGCTGCAGTGCACGGAGCGGTTCCTGGCCATAGGCACCGAGCGCGCCGTTTACCTGCTCGACAAAACGTACACGGCCGACCGCCCCCGCATCTTCACGCTCGAGTTCGGCAAGGACATCCACGGCGGGGGTGCAGAGCAGAATGCCGTGTGGTACGATCCGCAGGGCTATCTGTGGGTGGGCACGCAGGAGGGCGCCACGCGCCTGGACCTGAACCGCCTGACCTTCGACACCCTGCCCGCCACGGTGCGCCTGCAGGAAGTGCGCGCGGGTGATGAACCCTTCGCGTTTGCCGGCAGCGATTGGGGTGCGCTGCCCCCCAAGAAGCGCGCGCTTGCCTTTTCCCTTTTCGCAGCCGGCAACCAATTCCTGACCGACAACCTCAAATTCGACGTGCTGGTGATCCACCAGCGCAGCGACACCATTTTTCGCGAACGGCAGACGTCGGAAAAGGAGTTTTACATCCCCTATCTGCCGCCGGGCGCGTACCAACTGCAGGTGACGGCCTACAAGCACAACGTCGTGGCGGGAAGGAACGCCTGGAATTTCGAGGTGCCCTGGCTTTTGACCGAGCGGCCCGAGTTTTACGGGCTGCTTGTCGGGCTGTTCGTGCTGGCTGTCGCCATGGTTGTCATCCAGCGCAAGCGCGCCCAGCTACAGCTGGCCACGGCCCTGCGCGAGCGCGACATCCTGCGGACGCTGGCCCTGTCGAATTTTTTCAATCCGCACTTCATCAACAACGCCCTGCACTGGATCCAGAGCCGCTACCGCAAGGATCCCGAGACGGCCACCATCATCGGCCGCCTTTCCGACAACGTGCACATCCTGTACGAAAACACGCAGCGCCAGCGCCCCTGGCACTCGCTGGAGCGCGAGCTGGAAGTGGTGCGCAACTACCTGCGCATCCAGCAGATCCGGTTTGGGCCCTCGCTCCAGGCCACCTACGACATCGCCCTCGACGAAGAGGCCCGCAAAGCCATCCGGGTGCCGGCCATGCTCCTGCAGATCCACGTGGAAAATGCCGTGGAAAAGGGCATCCGCAACCGACAGGGGGCCGGCAGGGTGCACCTCGCGATACGCTGCGACGAGGCGGGCTGCCACATCGCCATCGAAGACGACGGACGCGGGCGCACGGACACGCAAAACCCGAGGAAAGGGTCCACCTTCGTCATGAACGAACTCATCGGGCTGTTCAACCGCTACAACGCCCATCCCATCACCGTGACCTATACCGACTTCATCCATGGCGACCACGGCACGCGCGTCGAGATATTCATCCCCAAAAACTTCAGTTATGAGCTTTCGCAAACTGAAAACGCTGGTCGTTGAAGACGAAACGACCATCCGCGAGGAGCTGGTGGAGGCCCTCGACGAGCAGGTGGATCTCGAGGTCATCGGTCAGGCCGAATCGGTGGATGATGCCTACCGGCTGATCAAGGACACACCTGCCGACCTGCTTTTCCTCGACATCAAGCTCATCGGCGGCACGGCCTTCGACCTGCTGGCGCAGCTGCGCAAGGAACACGTGCCCATCCCGCCCGTGGTGATCAATACCGGCTACCGCGATTTCGAGTTTGCCCAGCGCCTCCACAACGAATTCGGCCGGGAAGTGATCGCTATCCTGAAAAAACCCTTCTACGAAGATTGGGAACGGCTGCAGGCCGAGATCATCGAAACGGTCTATCAGCGCATGCAGGAACGCCGCCTCGCGCACCGGTCGCTGCCCCGCCCCCGCATGCTGTCGCTCAAGGACGGGCGCACCGCCTTCATGGTCAATCCCGACGACGTGATTTTCGTGCGCACGGCCTCGAAAGGCGAAGGCAAGAGCTGCGTGGTGCTCGAACACAAGCGCATCGAGTGTGCGCTCTCGCTCACCCAACTGCTGGAAAGGCTGCCGCCGCACTTCCTGCAGATCAACCGATGGGAAGCCATCAACATGGAATGGGTGACCATGGTGGACCAGTCCAACCGCGAGGTGCACCTCCGCAACGGCACCTCGCTGCTCATCGGCGGGGCTTTCTACAAGACCGTATGCCAGCATCTGGGCATCTGAGCCGCGCGCATCCGCCTACCAATCCTGGCCCTGCCTTCATCCGGTGTGAGGTGGTTTGAGAAAGGACGATGGAAGTTAATACCCAAAACAAAGTGGTTTGGGAAAAACCGGCCTTGGGGAACGAGTGGGGAGTCCCGGACATTTTCAATGAGGATTTGAGGAGGCGAGGAACCGAGTAGCCGATGGTTGAGACTCGCTCTCGCTCGATGTTGATAGCCGCTGCGCGGCCTGTTGAGACGCCGCTGTCGCGGCGATGTTGAGATCCCGATTTTTCATCGGAGCCTGTCCCGAGCATCGGGAACAGGCTGCGGCTACGAAGCGATGTTGAGGTGGGGAGGTTCGCAATTTCTGGAATTGCCGATTCGACCGGTTTCACC
>CAYNYN010000328.1:0-4253 GCA_964401445.1 uncultured Saprospiraceae bacterium
GTTTAAAGTTTAAAGTTTAGTGTTTGAAGTTGGTTAACATTGTTTTACGAATAAAACTTGAGTGTCCATCGTTTGTCTCCATCGATTTTTTGCAGTAGACTCATGTTTTAGTTTAAAGTTAAAAGTTTGGTGTTTAAACTTGATTTTCAGTGTGATTTTGTGAATCGTGGTTTTGCGCCCATGTGCTTTCGTCCATGGTCCATTGTCCATCGTCCATTGTCCATTGTCACGATGCGTCATCTGCTGTTAGTCTTGTGTTTGCTCGCGGGGTTTGGGCGGATGGCCCATGCCCAGGATTTTTTTCTCAACGGTTCGGCCATACAGACCACGGATACGTGCTGGCAGCTCACGCCTGATGCCCTCTGGCAGACGGGCAGCATGTGGAACGCCGAGAAGGTAAACCTGAACGAGTCCTTCCAGGTGCTCATGAGCATGTATTTTGGCTGCAAGGACGGCCAGGGCGCCGACGGCATCGTGTTCGGCTTGCAGCCCGTGAGCACCTCGGTCGGCGTGTCGGGTGAAGGCATTGGCTTTCAGGGGGTGGCGCCCTCGCTGGGCATCGAGTTCGACACGTACCAAAACGCCAACCTCAACGACCCGTCCTACGACCACATCGCCATCGTGCGCAACGGCGACATGAACCACGGCACGGCCAACACGCTGGCCGGCCCCGTGCAGGCCAACGCCACCAACCCCAACATCGAGGACTGCCAGTGGCACACGCTGCGCGTGACCTGGGATGCCGCCAAAAAACAACTGGACATCTGGTTCGACTGCGAGCTGCGCCTGACGTGGAATGGCGATCTCGTCAACGACATCTTTGGCGGCGACCCGGAGGTCTTCTGGGGCTTCACCTCGGCCACGGGCGGCTTGTCCAACCAGCACCAGGTGTGCTTCGAATACACCACCTTCCTCGATGGCTTCGATGACGTGGTCATCTGTCCCGGGGGCCAGTTCCAGATGCAGCTCAGCGGCGGTCAGAGCTACCACTGGGAACCGGCTTATGGCCTTTCCAATCCCGACATCCCGGATCCCATCGCCTCGCCCGACACCACGACCACCTACTTCGTCGAGGTGCTCGACGACTGCAACATCCCGTTCTACGACACCATCACCATCTTCGTCGATGGCGACACGGTCTTTTTCGACCTGGGCCCCGACACGCTCATTTGCGAGGGCAGCGGCTACCTGCTCGACGCCACCTCCTTCGGCAACGACACCGTCACCTACCAGTGGCACAACGGCTGGACGGGCGCCACCCTCGAGCCCGTCAGCTCGGGCACCTACAGCGTGACCGTCACCGTCGACCAGTACTGTGTGGCCGACGACCGCGTGACGCTCGAGGTGATGCCCCTGCCGCGCCTGCCACAATGGACCGATGAGGTGCTCTGCGAGGGCGATTCGCTGACGCTCGACGGCACCTCGCCCGGCATGCCCGAATACCGCTGGCACGACGGCCTGACCGGGCCGGTGCGCGTGGTCACCGAGCCGGGCACCTACGTGCTGACGGCGTCCAACAGCTGTGGCGAGGACAAGGCCGTAGCCGATATCGCGTTCGAAGATTGCCGGCAGGTGTATTTTCCCAATGCCTTTTCGCCCAACGACGACGGCTTCAACGACGCCTTCTATCCCCAGGACGACGGCGACGTGGAGCGGATCCGCGTCCTGCGCGTGTTCGACCGGTGGGGCGAGCTCGTCTTCGAAAGTGCCGACGTGCCACCCAACGATCCCGCGAGCGGCTGGCGCGGCAGCTGGCGCGGCCGGCCGGCACCCGCGGGCACCTACGTTTGGATGGCCGAGGTGCTGTTTCGCGATGGGCACGAGGCCGTCCTGTCCGGCACGGTCACCCTGCTGCGGTAGTCATTTTGCCTTTCGGCAAATGAAACCCGTGCGTGATTTCGACATACGGGTACATTTTTTGAATCTTTCGGGCGTTTTGCGAAAGCAGACGCCCATCCGAACCCCTGACGAGGGTGGGTAAACCCACATTGACCAACGCATACCAACCATAGCGGAATGGAATTTTTGTATCCCGGTTTTCTTTGGGCACTTCTGGCTGTCGCCATTCCCGTCATCATCCACCTGTTTCACTTCCGGCGATTCAAGCGGGTCTATTTTACCAACGTGCGTTTCCTGCGCGAGGTGAAGGAGGAGACCTCGGCGCGGCAGCGCCTGCGCAATCTGCTGGTGCTGGCCATGCGCGTGCTGGCCGTAGTGGCCCTGGTGCTGGCCTTCGCCCAGCCCATCATTCCGCTGGGCAAGAAGCTGCTCAAGGGCCAGAAAGCCGTGAGCATCTTCATCGACAATTCGTTCAGCATGAGCGCCATGAGCTCCGAGGTGCCCCTCGTCGAGCTGGCGCGGCGCAAAGCCCGTGAGATCATCTCGGCCTATGCCGTGGATGACCAGTTCCAGATCCTGACCCACGACTTCGAGGGACGGCACCAGCGCCTGGTGAGCCGCGAGGAGGCACTGACGCTGCTCGACGAGATCGAGCTGACACCGGTGGTACATACGCTCGATCAGGTGCTGCTGCGCCAGCAGCAGGTGCTCGAACGGGCGCCCACGCCCAACCGCATCTCGTGGGTGCTGTCCGATTTCCAGGCGTCCATCGTGCCCGACGAGCTGCAACCGCCCGACACGGCCGTGCAATACGAGCTGGTGCCGCTGCAGGCAGTGCAGGAACAGAACGTGGCCATCGACAGCGCCTGGTTCGAGTCGCCCGTGCAGATGCTCGACCAGACGAACCTGCTGTTCGTGCGCCTGCACAACTACGGCAACGAAGCCGCCGAAAACGTGCGGCTCTCCCTGCGCTACCGGGGCGAGCAGAAGCCCGTCGGCACCCTCGCCATCCCGGCGCGCGGCATCGTGACGGATACGATCCCCATCACCATCCGCGAGACCGGCTGGCACGAGGCCGTGCTCGAAATCACCGATTTCCCCGTGCAGTTCGACGACCAGTACTTCGTGAGCTTCTACGTCGAAGAGCAGGTGGACGTGCTGGTGGTGACCGACGGCCAGCCCAACCCCTATCTGATGGCGGCACTCGAGGGCCTGCCGTATTTCGAGACGACGGTACGCCCTTCGGGCAATCTGGACTACAGTCGCTTCCCCGATTACGAGCTCATCGTGCTGCAGGAGGTGCGGCAGATAAGCTCGGGCCTGGCTTTTGCCCTGAGCGAATACGTGAAAAATGGCGGCAACCTGCTGATGTTTCCTTCCCCCTCGGCCGACCTGACGTCCTGGAATGCTTTCCTGAAGCAGGTGCGCGGCGGCCGCCTGAATGCCTGGCAAGAGGGACAGTGGACGTGCAGCTACATCAATACCGACGAGTTCGTCTTCCGCGACGTGTACGAGAACCGCTCGGCACCGCTCAAGCTGCCCTCCGTCAGCGGTCGCTTCGCGCTGCAGCGCGGACCCAACGAGGAAAGCCTGCTGCGGTTCCGCGACGGGGCGCCCTGCCTGGTCAAATACACCTACGATGCGGGACGCACCTACCTCTATGCAGCCCCGCTCGACGAACAATACGGCAACCTGGTGCGGCAGGCCGAGGTGTTCGTGCCGCTGCTCTACAAGACGGCCATATCGTCAGGCGCGCAGGAGCGCCTGGCATGGACCATCGGGCGCGACGAATACGTCGAGTTTCCCAACACCATCAAGGACGACGACCTGGCCTGGAAAATTCGCGGCCAGGATCTGGAATTCATCCCCGAGCAGCGCATCGTGGGGGCACGCCTCATCATCGGCGTGCGCGACTACCTGAAGCAGGCAGGCATCTACGAACTGGTGGACGAAGAGGGCACGCTCATCGCCAAGCTCGCCTTCAACTACGACCGCAAGGAATCGGACCTGACGCTCACCAAAACGGAAACCCTGAAATCGCGCTTCGGCACCTGGGCCACCATCGTCGATGCATGGTCGCGGGCCGACTTTGGCGCCATCGCCGGGGCAGAGGCGCAGGGCATCCGCCTGTGGAAGTGGTTCGTGCTGCTGGCGCTGCTGGCCCTGCTCGCCGAGACGCTATTGCTGCGGTTCTGGAAGGTGTAGCATGCAATGGGGGAGGATTTGAAGAACTGATGGTTGAGACTGCGCTAGCGCGCAGGTGTTGATACGCCGCCGCAGGCGGCGATGTTGAGACGCTGCTACGCAGCGATACGTGGCGGCCCCGATTTGGATCGGAGCCTGTTCCGACTTGTCGGAAGCAGGCTGTGCGGCATCGCGTGAGGCATCGAGGAACCGATTCACCCGATTTCACC
>CAYNYN010000329.1:0-2267 GCA_964401445.1 uncultured Saprospiraceae bacterium
TTTCGTACTGTCAATTTTTCACACCTCAGCGTAAAATTTGGCAGCAACCACCCACACCAAGCGCATCTGGCATCCGGGTTGATCGGGCACGGGCGGAAACATCAGTGTGACTTGCGCAAGTGATGTCCACTATATGGTTTAACCAAAAACGGAAGAGCCATGAAAAAGACGTTGCTGACGCTGGTTGCCACTGTAGTTTTCCTTGCCGGTAGCATTGCTCAGAATGTGGGTATCCGCGTAGGTGGCACGTTTGCCGACTTCCAGAAGGATTTCGAGTACACGGCCATCAACAACCCCACGGACGTAGCAGGCAACCTCGGTCTGAACATTGCCGTGTTTGGCGAGATGCCGCTTGCTGGTGGTCTGGTGTTCCAGCCCGAGCTGCAGTACGTTGAGAAAGGCGCCAAGATCTGGGATCGCGGTCACGTGAACTCGTACCTGATCAACGAGTGGCGCTACATCGACCTGCCGCTGCTGCTCAAGTACCGTCACACCACGCCCAAAGGTAACCTGTTCGTATTCGCTGGCCCTGAAGTAGGCTATGCCGTAAGCGGTACGACGACCTACAGCCACTGGCTGGATCCGAACAGCGACGCACCCAACCGCTTCAGCGACGAAGTGAAGTACACCTTCGACACCGATCAGGCTGACGACGGCGTGAAGGACAACCGCTTCGATGCTGGCTTCGCAGTGGGTGGTGGTGTCGAGTTCATGATGGGTAAAGGTTACTTCAGCGTGGATGTGCGCTATGGCTTCGACCTGACCGACAACCAGGTATTCGAAGGCGATCCCGTTGGCAGCAACCAGCCCGCTCAGAACCGCGTATTCGGCGTGAGCGTAGGCTACTCGATCCCGCTGTCGTTCGGTAGCAACGAATAATCCTGGTCCTGTCGGTTGACCACCAGCAACACCTGTTACCGGCAACTACGACGCGGGGCTGCTTCCTCACCGGAAGCAGCCCCGCTCGCTTTTGGTGCAGGACGAAAATCTTTTACGTGCGCCCCGCAAGGCGTGTAACCGAGCCTCAGGAACACGCCCTGCCATCCGCAGCCGTTGCCTTCGATTTTTCTGCAAAGAAAAAAGCCTTGCCACGCGATGGTGACAAGGCTTCGGTCTTTCGTTTGTGGAGCTAGAGGGACTCGAACCCTCGACCTCTTGCATGCCATGCAAGCGCTCTAGCCAACTGAGCTATAGCCCCGTTTTTCAAAAGCGATGCAAAATTAGTGCACACATCCGTTCGTGCAAACTTTTGCGGCGATTTTTTTCACCTCTTGCGCGCCGAAGTTGCCGGGGTCATTTGCAACCTTCAGAAACACAGAGGATACGATTTTCCTCGCGGAAGACCTGTTCCCGATGGCTGGGACAGGCTCCGCCCAATCGACAAGTCTCACCCGGCAATCTATGCATCTACTTCATGGCACCTCGCCCCCTGCCGCCTGCCAGAGCATGAACCATTCCTCTTCGTTCAGCTCGATGTCGAGCGCCCTGACCGACTGGCGAATGCGTTCGGCGCGCGCCGTGCCGAGGACGGGCACCAGGCCGGCCGGATGGCGCAACAGCCAGGCCAGCAGCAGCTGATCGAAGGTGCAGTCGTACTTCGCCATGAGCTCGGTGGCGGCATCGCGCACGGCCACGGCCACGGGGTTGCCTCGCTCGAAGAGGGTGCCGCCGCCCAGCGGTCCCCACACCATGGGCCGGAAGCCGCGCATCATGGCCTGATCGAAGGTACCATCGAGGAAGGGGGCGCGGTGCAGCACCGAGGCCTCCACCTGGTTGGTCACCAGCGGCACGTGACGCGCCAGCAGCTCGTACTGCGAAGGCGTGAAGTTCGACACGCCGAAGTAGCGCACCTTGCCGGCACGGTGCAGCTCGTCGAAGGCCGCAGCCACCTCCTCGGGATCGAGCAGCGGGCTGGGCCGATGGATCAGCAGCACGTCGAGCCAGTCGGTGTGCAGGTGGCGCAGCGACTGCTCGGCCGAGCGGATGATGTGTGCCTTCGACACGTCGTAGTGCTTCACGCGCACCTCGGGCCGGTTGGGGTTGGGAAACCGGATGCCACACTTGGTCACCAGCACCATCTGCTGCCGCAAATGGGGCACGCGCGCCAGGGCACGCCCCACGTCGGCCTCGGTGGTGTGATCGCCGTAGATGTCGGCCAGATCGAACGTGTGGATGCCCACCTCCAGGCTCGTCTCGATGAGCTCGAGGATGGCGCCCGTACCGAGGGCCTTGCCCCAGATGCCCCATTTCATGGTGCCGGCCACGAG
>CAYNYN010000329.1:2367-4216 GCA_964401445.1 uncultured Saprospiraceae bacterium
GCCACAGAGTCAGGTTAAATCGGTTGAGGGTGTAGCGTTGAGCGTTTTTTCAAAGAGGAACCGACTTTACCTGACGCTGTAATCACTCCACCCTCCTCCCTCCTCACTCCTCACACACTCTCTCCGTCTCCCGGCATGGCTCACACGTTTACGAGCCTCTGCAAGGCTCGCAAACGCTCCCTTTCTCTCCTCACTCCTCCCTCACTCACTCTGTCACTCCGTCTCACACCCACTTCACCGCGCCACCATCAGGTTGCAGCCGCGGATGTCGGCGCGGTCGAGGCGGCCGAGCACCTCGAACGAGCCGTCTTCGTACACACGGCCCACGTCTTCGGTGGCAATGAAGGCAATGGTGTCCACATTGGCCAGATCGGTGATGGACAACGTGCCGGGGCGGCCCGGTCGCTCCCACGCCATCGGGTCGGTGATCTGGGCTGCACGCACCTTCATGGTGGGCGCCGGCCGGAATCGGCCATGGCGCGGCGCATAAGCCTGCGACAGCAGCTCGGTCATGCCGTATTCCGAGTGGATGTGGCTGACGCCGAACGCTGCCTTCAGGCGTGCGTGCAGCTCTTCGCGGATCAGCTCCCTGCGGCGCCCCTTCATGCCGCCCGTTTCCATGACGATGGCGCCCGACAGGTCGACGGGGTGCTGCTCGGCCAGGTCGAGCAGGGCGAAGCTGACGCCGAGCAGCACGACGGGCTTGCCTTCGTCCAGCAGGCGGCGTGCGCGCCGCGCCACCTCGTCCAGCTCGCGCAGGAAGAAGCCGCTTTCGCGAAAACGCGACATGCGGATGAACGCATCGGCCATGAATACGAGCGACGAGCCGGTGCGCTCGAGGTAGGCGGGCAGCAGCGCCAGCCAGGCGTAGTCGGCCGGCGAGCCATAGTGGGCCGCGAAGCCGCGCACGGCGTTTTCCACGTACCAGCTCTTTTGCCGCAAGGCATGCCTGCTCGGAATCATGCCCGTGGTGCCGCTGCTGGTGAACACCAGCTCGGGCTCCCACTGCCCCGTCCGGATGAGCCAGGTCTTGAACAAAGAGATGGGCAGGTGGGGTATGTCTTCGGCGCGGCGCACGCCGCCGGCATCACAGCCGATCAGGCGCAGCCACGAGGCGTACACCTCACAATGGGCGGCCTGGTAGCGAAAGACCTCCAGCGCCACCTCGTCGAAGGTGTCGGCATCGACGGTGCGGATGCGGTCCAGCAGTCTGTTGCGTTCGGCTTCCAGGTCCATCTGTGCTGTTTTCCGTTGGCAGGGCCAATGGCGGCATCGCATGCCAAATTTTGCGATTTTGCCAACATTGGCACGCGTTTTCGAGTTTTACGTCCAAATCCCGCTCAGATCATGAAGCAACTGCTGTTCGTCATCGCCGCCCTGGCGCTGCTCCACGCCTGTACGCAGCCCCCCGAATATCCCGTCGAGCCCGTGATCGAATACCTGTCGGTATCGAAAAACGTCATGCGCGAGGGCAAGTTCCAGGAAGACACCCTCTTCGTCACCATCGGCTTCACGGATGGCGACGGCGACATCGGCCACGAAGATACCGACAACACCATCGACCTGTACGTGACCGACATGCGCACGGGCATCACCGACAACTCGTACAAGGTGCCCTACGTGCCCGAGCTGGGCAGCGGCAACGGCATCTCCGGCACCATCACCTTCCAGCTCTACTCCACCTGCTGCATCTTCGACGACCCGGGCTACGTGCCCTGCGAAGACGTGGCGCCCCAGCCCACCGACACCGTGCAGTACGAGATCTACCTCATCGACCGCGCAGGCCACGTCAGCAACACCGTCCAGACGGAGCCGATCATCATTCAGTGCAAGCAGTAAAGGCCGGCTG
>CAYNYN010000330.1:0-4210 GCA_964401445.1 uncultured Saprospiraceae bacterium
TTTCAGGAAAAGCAAGGCTCAGCCTTCGCAGGCACCCAGGTCGTGCACGAGCATGGGTAAGCCGGGGCCTCCCGCTACGTGCACCTCCGGCCATTCGATGCCGTGGTTGCCGCACCCTACCCTGTTCGCGCCTATTTTTGCCAACCAAATCTGCCCCGATTTTTTATAGCACCAAAAAAACGCCATGAGCTACCCCTCGCTGCACGCCGCCGCCAAGGACCTGGAACGCATCGGTCAACTCGTTCGCATCCGCGAGGAAGTGGATCCCTGGCTCGAGATGGCCACCATCCACCTGCGCGTGCACGCGGCCGGCGGGCCGGCGCTGCTGTTCGAGCGCGTGAAGGGCAGCCCCTTCCCCGCCCTGTCCAACCTGTACGGCACCTTTGAGCGCACGGAGTACCTCTTCCGCCACACGCTGCCGCGCGTCAAGGAGGTCATCGAGCTGAAGAAAGACCCCACCCTGGCCCTGCGCCGCCCCTGGCACTACCGGCGGGCGCCCTTCACGGCCCTCAAGGCGTTGCCGCGGCGCGTGCGCGGCCGCGTGCCGGTGCAATATGGCCGCACCACCATCGGCCAGCTTCCGCAAATCGTGTGCTGGCCCATGGACGGCGGCGCCTTCATCACCCTGCCGCAGGTGCTGACGCTGCCGCCCGGCAGCCGCAACATCATGGAATCCAACCTGGGCATGTATCGCATCCAGCTGTCGGGCAACGCCTACGTCCCCGACCGCGAGGTGGGCATGCACTACCAGCTGCACCGCGGCATCGGCGTGCACCATGCCGCCTACAACCAGAGCGACGAGCCCTTCCGGGCCAGCATCTTCGTGGGTGGGCCGCCGGCCCATGCCTTCGCCGCCATCATGCCGCTGCCCGAAGGGCTGAGCGAGCTCACCTTCGCCGGCATGCTGGGCGGCCGCCGCTTCCGCTACAAGTGGCACCGCGGCTACGTGCTCAGCGCCGACGCCGACTTCGTCATCACGGGCATCATCCGCAAGCAGGAGAAAAAACCGGAAGGGCCCTTTGGCGACCACCTGGGCTACTACAGCCTCAGGCACGACTTCCCGGTCATGGAGGTGGAGGAGGTCTGGCACCGCAAGGATGCCATCTGGCACTTCACCGTGGTGGGGCGCCCGCCACAGGAAGACTCGAGCTTCGGCTGGCTCATCCACGAGCTGGTGGAGCCGCTCACGCCGGCCGAGTTTCCGGGCATCCACGAGGTGCACGCCGTGGACGAGGCCGGCGTACACCCCCTCCTGCTGGCCATCGGCTCGGAGCGCTACATGCCCTTCCGGGAAAAGAAGCCCGAGGAGCTGCTCACCCAGGCCAACCACCTGCTGGGCAAGGGCCAGACGTCATTGGCCAAATACCTGCTCATCGTCGAGCGCACCGACGACCCCGGCCTGCACACGCACGACACGCGCGCTTTCTTCCGCCACGTGCTGGAGCGGATGGACCTGTCGCGCGACCTGCATTTCTACACGAAGACGACCATCGACACGCTCGACTACTCGGGCACGGGCTGGAACGAAGGCTCGAAGCTGGTCATCGCCGTGTGTGGTCCGGTGCGCCGACAGCTGTGGGGCGCGCTGCCGGCAGGGTTCGATTTGCCGAAAGGCTTTGGCAATCCGAAGCTGGTGGCCCCCGGCATCCTGGCCGTGGAGGGGCCGGCCTTCACCTACGATCGGGGTTATGACGAGGCTGCGCTGCTGGCCGACCAGCTCGGGCAGCGCGGCATGGAGGGCCTGCCGCTCGTGGTGCTTTGCGACGATGCCGACTTCCTCGCTGCCGACTGGTCCAACTTCCTGTGGGCCGCGTTCACGCGCTCCAACCCGTCGCACGACGTGCACGGCGCCCGGGCGCAGTGCGTGCACAAGCACTGGAGCTGTGCCGAGCCGCTCGTGATCGACGCCCGCAGCAAGCCGCATCACGCACCACCCCTCGAGCTCGATCCGGCCGTGGTGCGCCGCGTGGAAGATCGCTTTTTCCGCAAGGGCAAACCGCTGGCCCGCTGGGGATGAGCCAGCGCCGGGTGGCGCTATTGCACGACCAGGCGACGGACCGCCACGACGCCCTCACGTGTCCGGACGCGCAGGCAGTAGATGCCTTTCGGCAAATGCCCGAGCGCAAGGCGCACACGGCCCCTGCCTTCGAGCTGCAGACAGGTGCGCCCCAACTGGTCGGTCAGGGTGATGTGGCAGTCGCCGGCCGCGTCGGGCAGATCCAGCCAGGCGAGGCCGGAGGCCGGGTTTGGCGAAAGCCGCAAATCGGCAGCCCAGGCCGGCGCCTCGGTGCCCACGACCAGCTCCGGCCCGTACAACACGACCTCCACCAGATTGGGATCGTAAGTGAAAATATCGTCTTTGAGGGCCAGCATGTAGCCATTGCCCAGGTGGTCGAGCGCCATGAGCGGATAGTGCAGCTCGCCCTCTTCCTGCAGCGGCTGACTGGTCCAGCTGCCGTCGGCATTGGTCGAGTACCAGATGTCGCCCGTGAGGAAATTGCCGCTGAGCGTCTCCCACACGCAATGGGCTGCGCCGGCCCCGTCGATGAAGAGCGAGGCATTCACCTGGGCCGTCTGGCTGTTGACCTGCTGCGGCGCGGACCAGCTGCCATTCTCCCAAGTGCTGTAGAACCCGGCGCCGCCGATGCCCCAGCCGTCGTTGCCGCTGACCAGCACGTGCAGCTTGCCATGGCGGGCCACCAGCGCACACTGATAGTCGGTCAGGTTGCCGGAAGGGGCGGTGAGGAAGGACCACGGCTCGGCCGGGCTGGGCTTGTGGGCGATGTCGATGCGGTAGTTGGGGTAGCCGCCCGCGCGATAGCCGACGTACACGCCCGACTCGGGATCGAAGGCGAGGAAGGGCTCGGCGCCCGTGCCAAATTCGCCCAGCTCGCTCTCTGCCAGCACCTCGGTTTCGAAATTGGACGGATCGGCATCGAGCTGGCGGCCATAGGCGATGTGGTACAGGCCGGGCTGGGCCTCGGTGATCCAGGCCAGGTGCCAGCGGCCATCGGCATCGGTGGCCAGCGTGGGTGAGATGTCGAGCTGTTCGTTTTCGGTGACGGAAATGTCGAGCCAGGCGTCGGGGCTGGTGAACCACGCCAACCGGATCTCCGAGCCGGCACCCTGCCCTTCCGACCAGGCCACCACGGGCAGCTGGTCATCGGGCCGGATGGCGATCACGGCGCCAGCAGCAGGCAGGCCCGTGGTGCTCAGCTGGATGGCATCCTCCCAGGGTGCGTTGGCCTGCTTGCGCCGGTAAAAGACGCGGGGTCCTCCCCCCAGGTCGGACGCATACACCACATGCACGCCGGCCTGGGCATCCAGGGCGAAGGCCTGCTTGAAAGCGATGAAGTCCTGCACGGTGTTCTGCGACACGTTCTGGAGCACGGCTCCATCCCATTGGGCGTGCATGGCCGCCAGGCCGGCCAGCCACATCAGCAGGAGCAAAGCGATTCGTCGGGTCATGGTCGCGCCTTATTTGAGGTCGAAAAGCGAATGGACGCCCGGCGTGCGCAGACAGATGAACCCTTCGGCATATTCCACACCGATGGGTCGGCCGTACACGCGGGCCCGGGCCCGAAGATATTCAAGGAAGTCCTTGCCGGAAATGGGCGTCTGCGGCTGATCTGCATACTGGCTGACATTCGGGTTGTGAAACTGCGACTCGAAGGCCTGCACCAGCTCCAGCTTGCGCTCCATCCAGGGCGTGATGTCCACCACGAAGTCGGCTTCGAGCTGGACGTCCTGGATGTAGTGGTAAGCCGCCTCGGGCCGGTGGGGCGCCTGCGGTCTTCCCTCCTCGTCCTGCGTCTCGATCTTCACCAGGCCGCTGTAGAACAGGGCATCGGCGCAGAGCCTGGCGGCGCGCCCGTGATCGGGATGGCGATCCGAAGGGGCGTTCATCAGCACGATGCGGGGGCGGCACCAGCGCAGCACCCGCACGATGGCCAGGATGTTTTCGGGGGCATACTGGAAGAAGCCGTCGGCCATGCCGAGGTTTTTGCGAAAGCGGGCGCCCAGCATCTCGGCCGCGCGTGCCGCCTCCCGGGCCCGTATCTCGGCCGTGCCGCGTGAGCCCAGTTCGCCCCGCGTCAGGTCGAGCAGGCCCACGCTGTGGCCCATGTCGATATGCCTGAGCAAGGTGCCGCTACAGCTCAGCTCCACGTCGTCGGGATGTACGCCTATGGCGAGGATGTCTACTTGCATG
>CAYNYN010000331.1:0-4206 GCA_964401445.1 uncultured Saprospiraceae bacterium
GCCGGCCGGGCATGGCCTCATGGCCGGCCATGGCGAAGACCAGCCCTTCGGCCTGTTTGTAGCTCGCCGGTGCCAGCTCTTCGATGTGGGCGCGCACCTCCACGGTCTCTTCCAGCACGATCTCGCGGCGGCGCTCCTTGCCGGCGATCACCTCCACGACCGATACCTTCAACACCAACGGAAATACCCCTTCGCGCAGGGCCTTGACGTAGAAGATCCACTGCGTGTAGCCCTCTTCGTCGATGAACTGTTCGGTACTGGAGATGCTGCGAATGCGGAAGGGCGGCTCGTCGTCGGGCGACGGGTCGATGAGCTCGACGGCCATGATGTTCGAGATGCGCACCTCGCGCACCTCGACGGCCTCGGGATCGGCAATGCCTTCCAGTACGGCCGCCCGGTCGAAGGCGATGCGCACCTCGCAGCGCGTGTCGCGCCCCGCCTCCATCTGCGGCGGGATGTTGTACATCAGGTGGCCTCTGCCCGTGCGCAAGGGCTGGTCGGCGGCGGCACCCAGCGGCTGCTGCCTGCTTTCTTCGCGCAGGTGAAAGACGAACTGTCCGCCCCGGTGGCCCGCCACGCGCAGGGGCTCGCCCCGCGGCGCCTGCGCACTGGCGGCCAGCACGTCTTCGGTGATGCGCTGGCACAGCTCGGCGATGGGCAGGGGCTTCCGGGCGTGCTTCAGGTGGTAGATGAGGCTCTCGGCAAAGGGGCTATGGCGGCCGGGCTCGCCATCGGCCACGGGCTCCTGACGGCCCGAGGTGAGGCCCCAGCGCGAGGGGTCGCGCTCGAGGCGCTCGAGGGCGGGGGCGCCGCTGCTGCGGTACTGCATGAAGAGCGAGCCCGAGAAGCAGGAATCGGCGATGAGCACGATGTGGCGCGCCTGCATGGCGTTGAGGATGGTGGTGAGGCGGGCGTTGGGGAAGTATTCGTTGAATGCTCCGGGCTGCGCATCGACGGGGATCCAGTAGCCTTCCTTCAGCACGTCGTCGTATTCGCCGTGGCCGGAAAAGAAAACCACGAGGTTGTCGGCCGGGGTGAGGGTGCGCACCAGGTCGCGAAAGGCGTTGAGGATGTTGGCTTCGGTGGCGTCCTCGTCGTACAGCTCGATGACGTTCTGCGGCTCGAAGCGGAAACGGGTCGTCAGCACCTCGACGAGGGCGCGCGCGTCGCGCACGGCATTGGCCAGGGGCCGGCAGTGCTGGTAGCGGTCGATGCCGATGACGAGCAGGTAGTTTTTGCCGAAAGGCATATCAGCATGGGGCGGGCTACCAAATCCCGAAATGTCTCTTGTGGCGTCCGGCATGGCTCTGTGGTGTTTGGCTGCAGGGGTGCGTATCGGTGCCAAATATACTCAAAGTCGGGGGGCGGCGCCATTGGCAAAATCATAGCGCCGATGAATGAAGATGAATGTACTCGTTACGGAGTGGTTTGGGAAAAGTTTTTCATAACCGCAGCTTTCAGGCGCAGCCCAAACGCAGCTTTTTCTGGTTGAGGGTTGAGGGTGTATGGTTGAGGGTTGGTCTCGCGCAAAGACGCAAAGACGCAACTACGCGCAACGTTTATTGCTATCTCAACATCGCGGCGAAGCCGCGTCTCAACATCGCCGCCTTCGGCGGCGTATCAACACCGAGCACAGCGAGTCTCAACTGTCAGGTCCTCGGTTCCTCGGTTTCTCAAATTCTCGTTTACTCTGTGCAACTCTGTGGTAAAAAATGGCGCATCGCCGCGCGCGATGATGGAAAATCAACGCCTGTCTCGACCTGTTTGGGGTCGTCAGGTCGTCACGCAAGCGCATTTGCCGAAAGGCAGCAAAATCAGCGCCCTGCCTGCAGATCCTTCGGCTTTTGCTCGGGCAAAAAGACGTCGAGGGGCCGGATCGGGGTGCCATCGGACCAGGTGCCCAGACTGCGCTGGGCCTCGGTGCCCCCAAAAGCCACGTCGCACCATTCGCCGGTGCGGGCACAGGCCATCAGGGCATCGGCCAGCTTCCAGTAGCCGTAGTAGTCCACGGCGTTCACGCGGCCATAGCGCAGCGCGCGTCGGGCGGTGGGGTTACGCATGCCGCTGTCGAAGGCCAGGTCGGGCGCATAGCTCTGGTTGTGGCCGGCACCCACGGGCGGCTGTCCGTAAGGATCCTTGTATTGCCGCAGCAGGTTGCGCCAGGGCGTGTGTACGGCTTCGTTGAAAACCTTCCAGGCGAATTCTTCGCCAACGACGTGATCGTTCTCGCCCGTGACGATCAGCAGTTTCGTTTCGGCAGGGAAATCGGCATACGAGTCGAGGCGGGCGCCATCGAACGGGCCCGAGCCGGGGGCGCACAGCAGGGCCGCCTCGGGCGTGGGCAAGCCGTATTCGGCCGCACGGATGCTCAGGTTGGTGGCGATGACGCCGCCATAGCTGTGGCCGATGTAGCTGAAGTGGGTGAGGTCGGGCTGTGGCAGATCGCGTGCGCGCAGAAAGGCCAGGGCATCGAGGATGCCGCGTGCCGTGTTGTCGGGAAACTTGTCGGGCGAGGGGCTCCACAGGTTGCGCTGGTAGCGCGGGAAAATGACGATCTGGCCCTTGCGCACCAGATGGCGGATCCAGGCGCCGTAGATCATGGGGTTGTACCCGCCGTAGCCGTGCAGGAAGACCACGACCGGCAGGCTGTCGGCAGCAGTGCCGTCGGGGACGAAAAGCCAGAATCCGTCGGGCTTCTTTGCCTGGTCGAAAAACAGGACGCTGTCGCAAACGTACTCGGCCCCGCCAGGGCCGGTTGCGGGTTGTGCGGGCTGGGCAGGCAGGTCGAGGGTCTCGGCGGGGCTGAGCGGCTGGCTGAAGTTCCAGTGTACCCACACGAGCACGAGGGTGAGCGTGGCCAGCAGGTAGGACGTTTTCAGTCTGATGGGGTTTTGCATTTTTCGCTGTGTTTTGGCAGACGGCTACACCAACAGCACGAAGGGCGGACGGGTTCGTTTCTTCCAGCAATTTAACGCTTTTTATCCAGCCCTTGCCCGAGGACGAATGCCGGCAGAGGGGCTTACCTTTGCGGCCATGAGGGAAAACAAAAAAGTGGCAGGAGTGATCGGGGCCGGCAGTTTCGGCACGGCCCTTACGACGGTGCTGATGCAAAACGCCGAGGTGTGGCTCTACAGCCGCAATCCGGAGCAAGTGGAGGAGATCAACCGCACGCGCACCCATTTCGGCGTGCACCTGCCCGAGCACGTACACGTCACCTGCGACCTGGCACGGGTGGCGGCCGCGTGCCGCGTCATTTTTCCGGTGGTGCCATCTGCCAACTTTCGGGAGATGATGAAGGATCTGGGTGGCCATCTGCGACCCGAGCACATCCTCATCCATGGCACCAAGGGCTTCGACATCACGGCTGCGCCGCCCGAGGAAGAATGGGATACCAATCCCTTGCGGCCCGAGCACGTGCGCACCATGAGCCAGGTGATACGTGAGGAAAGCCCGGTGGTGCGGGTGGGGTGCCTGTCGGGTCCCAACCTGGCAGCCGAGATACTGGAAGGGCAGCCCACGGCCACCGTCATCGCCAGCCGCTTTCTCGAGGTCACCGAGGCAGGCAAGCGGTTGCTGTCGAGCCGCTCGTTTCAGGTGTTTGGCACCTTCGAAATCCTCGGTGCCGAGCTGGCGGGGGTGCTCAAGAACACCATCGCCATCGGTGCCGGCATCCTCGCAGGCATGGGGCTGGGCAAGAACATCCAGGCGGCGCTCATCACGCGCGGCCTCAACGAGATGATCTACATCGGCAAGGCCTTCGGGGCGAGTCCGAAAGCCTTCGTCGGCACAGCCGGCATCGGCGACCTGGTGTGTACGGCCACCAGTGAGAAGAGCCGCAACTTCACCTTCGGCAAGCGCCTTGGCATGGGCGAATCGCCCGAGCACATCATGGCCACCATGCCCGAGCTGGCCGAAGGCGTGCGCACGCTCAAGGTGGTGTGGCATCTGGCCAGGCATTTCCAGCTCAACGTGCCCATCAACCAGATGCTTTACCGCGTGGTCTTCGAAAATTATCCCATCGACAAGGCCATCGAGTTCCTGATGCGTTACCCCTACTACGTGGACGTGGATTTTCTGGATTGAATTCGATTATAGCGCCGGTGGATGAGAATGAATATTGCCTGAAGAGGATTTGAAGATTCGAGGAATGCCGGTTGAGACTCGCTGCGCTCGATGTTGATACGCCGCTGACGCGGCAATGTTGAG
>CAYNYN010000332.1:0-4199 GCA_964401445.1 uncultured Saprospiraceae bacterium
CCTTTTTGGCGAAAGCCGCTAACTTCCGACCACGATTTTTCTACTGCTTTCGCAAAACGCAAATCGCCCGACTCATGAAAAGACTGTTCCTTCTGCTGGCAGGTGTTGCCTGGCTGGGGCTGGCCCCGGCCCAGAGCGACCATTTCGAGCCGCTCGACGTGTTCGAGCTGGAGTACGTGCAGGATCCGCAGATCAGCCCCGACGGCGGCCAGGTCGTGTGGCTGCGCGCCTGGCACGACATCATGACCGACAAGACGTACCGCAACCTGTGGCTCAGCCGGTACGGCAGCAGCGAGGCCGTGCCCCTCACCGCCGGCAAGCACAACGACCGGCTGCCGCGCTGGTCGCCCGACGGCAGCCGGCTGGCATGGGTGAGTGACCGCGACGGCAGCGCCCAGATCTGGCTGCGCTACATGGACAGCGGCCTGGAGGCGCGCCTGACCAACGTGCAGCACGCCCCCAGCGACCTGAGCTGGTCGCCCGACGGCCGCTGGCTGGCCTTCACCATGTTCGTACCCGAGCAGGAAAAGCCGTTCGTCAGCCTGCCGCCCAGGCCCAAGGGCGCCCAATGGGCCGATCCGCCCAAATACATCGACGACATCCCGTATCGCAGCGACGGGAGGGGCTATTTGCCGAAAGGCCATCGCCACATCTTCCTGCTGCCCGCCGAAGGAGGCACGCCGCGCCAGCTCACCTCGGGCCCCTACGACCACTCGGGCCGCCTGAGCTGGTCGCCCGACGGCCAATTCCTCTACTTCTCGGCCAACTACCACGACGACCGCAAGCTCGACCCGCGCAACAGCGAGCTGTACGCGCTCGAGCTCGCCACGGGGCAGGTGCACCCCCTGACCGACCGCCACGGCCCGGACACGCGACCCGCCGTGTCGCCCGATGGCCGGTACATCGCGTGGCTGGGCTACGACGAGCAGTACCTGGGCTACCAGCCCATGCAGTTGTACGTGATGCCCCGCTCGGGCGGCACGCCGCGCCTGCTGACGGCGGCGCTCGACCGCAGCATCAGCGACTTTGCCTGGACGGGCGACGGCGAGGGCTTCGTCATCCAGTACGACGATCAGGGGCACACGCGCCTCGACTACCTGTCGCTGGACGGAAAGACGCGCCACCTGACCGATGAGGTGGGCGGCCTGTCGCTGGGACGCCCTTACTCGGGCGGCTCCTTCTCGCTGAGTGCCGACGGCCGCTTCGCCTTCACCCACACGGCCCCCGACCATCCCGCCGACCTGGCGGTGGGCAGCCTTTCGGCAAACAAGACCCAGCGCCTCACCGCCCTGAACGACGATCTGTTCGCCCACAAGCGGCTGGGACGCGTGGAAGAGCTGTGGTTCGACTCCAAGGATGGCCGCAAGGTGCAGGGCTGGCTCGTGTATCCGCCCGACTACGAGGAAGGCAAGCAATACCCGCTCATCCTCGAGATCCACGGCGGGCCCTTCGCCAACTACGGCTGGCGCTTCTCGGCCGAGATCCAGCTCTATGCCGCCGCCGGCTACCTGGTGCTCTACACCAACCCCGCCGGCAGCACCAGCTACGGCGAGGAGTTCGGCAACCTGATCCACCACAACTATCCGGGCCCCGACTACGACGACCTGATGGCCGCCGTAGATGGCGTCATCGCCAAGGGCATCGTCGATACGCGCAACCTCTTCGTCACGGGCGGCTCGGGTGGCGGCGTGCTCACGGCCTGGATCGTCGGCAAGACCGACCGCTTCCGCGCGGCCGTAGTGGCCAAGCCCGTGATCAACTGGTACAGCTTCGTGCTGCACGCCGACATGCCGGCTTTCTTCTGGAAGTACTGGTTCCCCGCCTACCCGTGGGAAGACCCCATGCACTACCACGCGCGCTCGCCCATCTCGCTGGTGGGCAACGTGAAAACGCCCACCATGCTCATCACCGGCGAGGAGGACTACCGCACGCCCATCAGCGAGACCGAGCAGTTCTTCGCCGCGCTGCAGTTGCGCGGCGTCGAGTCGGCCATGGTGCGCGTGCCGGGGGCGAGCCACGGCATCGCCCGACGCCCCAGCCACCTCATCGCCAAGGTGCTGTACGTCCTCGAGTGGTTCGAGCGGCACAAATTGTGAGGGAGTGAATGAGGGAAGGCGTGAGGGAGCGACCCCGAGCCTGCGTGTCGGCGCATCGAGAAAGCGCCCCGTTTACGAACCGATGAAAGGTCCGCGAACGGGGCGCTGTGGCTTTCACATGCCCTTGCTCACTCTTCCACCATGTCGAGCACGAGGGCGGCGCGGGGCGGCAAGACGAGTTTTTCCGAAAGGGTGATTTGCTTGCCGGAAAGCACCTCGGTGGCAGTGACGCCCTCGGGCAGTATTTCGCGAAAGCGGGAAAGGTCGAGGGTGTAAGGCTCGTCGTTCTTGCTCATGGCCACCATGACGAGCTGGTGGTCGTCGTAGCGGAAGAAGACGTACACGCCATCCTTTGGCTCGAAGTGCATGAGCCGCCCGTGATGGACGGCCGTGGCCGTCTGGCGCCAGTGCAGCAGCCTGCGCAAAAAGGCTTTCGCCTCGAGCTGGCGGGGGCTCAGCCCCTCGCCCGTGAAGCCGTTGATGGTGTCGCCGGGCCAGCCACCGGGAAAGTCGGCGCGGATGAGGCCGTGGTTGCCATTGCCCGGGTTGCTCATCAGGATCTCGGTGCCGTAGTAGAGCTGCGGGATGCCGCGCGTGGTGAGCGTATAGACCATGGCCATGCGCCACAGGTCGTAGTCTTCGCCCACCTGCGCAAAGATGCGGTTCATGTCGTGGTTGTCGGGGAAGACGACGAGCTCGTCCGGGTCGGCATAGAGGAAGTCCTGGGCCAGCATCTCGTACAGCTCGATCCAGCCCTTGCCCCAGCTTTCTTCGTGGGTCAGGGCGCGCGACATGGCCGCCTGCAGGGGGAAGTCCATGAGCGAAGGCAGGTACGAGACGTAGCCGTCGGGGTTTTTCTTGCCGCGCTGCCAGTAGGCCACGATGGCGGGCCACTCGAACCACTCCTCGCCCACCACATTGAAGTGGGGATACTCCTCCATCACGCGGCGCGTCCACTCGGTCATGAAGTATTTGTCGGGATAGGGGTAGGTGTCCATGCGGATGCCGGCCAGGCCCAGGTACTCGATCCACCAAATGGCGTTCTGGATGAGGTAGTCGGCCAGCAGGGGGTTGCGCTGGTTGAGGTCGGGCATGGTGGGCACGAACCAGCCGTCGGTGAAGATTTTGCGGTCGCGCTCGGAGGCATGCGGATCCTGCATGAGCGTTTTTCGGTGGTTGGTCTCGGTGTATTCGGGCCATTGGTTGATCCAGTCGGCGGCGGGCAGGTCGTGCATCCACCAGTGCTCCAGGCCGCAGTGGTTGACGATCATGTCCATGATGAGGCCGATGCCGCGGGCGCGCGCCTCGTCGGCCAGGGCGCGGTAGTCTTCGTTGGTGCCGAAGCGCGGATCGACGCGGTAGAAGTCGGTGGTCGAATAGCCGTGGTAGCTGTAGGACGGCATGTCGTTCTCGAGCAGCGGGTTGAGCCAGATGGCCGTGAAGCCCATGTCGTGGATGTAGTCGAGGTGCTGGCGGATGCCGGCGATGTCGCCGCCGTGGCGCCCGAAAGGCTCGGCGCGATTGGGGCGTTCCTTCATCCCTTCCACGTAGTCGTTGGCGGTGTCGCCGTTGGCGAAGCGGTCGGGCGTGATGAGGTACATGACGTCCGTCTGGTCGAAGCCCTTGCGGTCGGCAGCGCCGGGTGTGCGCGCCCACAGCTCCCAGGGCTGCGCGCCCACCTCCTTGCCGTTCTCGCGAAAGCGGATCAGCACCGTGCCCGGCTGCGCCTCCGGCGCGATGCGCAGGTAGAGGAACAGGTAGTTGGGATTGGTGGTGCGTACGCTGCGCTCCAGCGCCACGCCCGCGTAGTCGACCGCCGGCTCATAGTGGGCGATGCCGGGGCCGTAGAGCATCACCTGCACCTCGGGATGGTGCATGCCTACCCACCAGTTGGGCGGCTCGACGCGTTGCACCTCGGGCTGGGCCACGAGGGCCGGAAGAAAAGCAAACAGCACGGCCCAGGACAGGGCGAACATTCGAAACATGCGCATGACGGTATCGGATTTGTGTGATTCGATGACGATTTCGGGCGCATGTTAGGGAAAATGCCCCGTCCGGCCGAATCAACCGAGCCGGAAGCGACGGTTTTCAGAGCAGGTGGAA
>CAYNYN010000333.1:0-4168 GCA_964401445.1 uncultured Saprospiraceae bacterium
CCTTTGCCCAGGCCGATGAAGTCGGGCAGGGCGGTATTGGTCTGGAACAGGAGGGAGAAGGCCAGCAGGTATTGGCCTTTGTACTTGAGGTATTTGACTTCGTTGATCTTGCTGATGTGCACTTCGAGGCGCTTGTCGAGGTGCCAGCCGAGGTTTTTGGCGAAAGCCAGGATGTTGCCGCGCAGGATGTCTTCGAGCAGGCGGATGCGGGCCACGAGGTTGCCTTCGAGCTCGCGGTAGCGCAGGTAGTGCTCCTGGTTCAGGGCGAGCCAGTTGAGCAGGCTGTAGGTGCGCAGGCTGTCCCACAGGCCGAGCGTGTGCCAGTGGGCGCGCACGTGTTCGATCTGCATGTCGGCCACGGTATGGCCGATGGCCATGCTCAGATCGTCGTGGCGGAAGAGGTGGTGTATTTCGTCCACGCCCTCTTCGAGGCAGACGATGGTAGCCTTCTTCCAGGTGACCTTGTACTGGATGCGGGGATAGCGGTAGAGGTATCCGTTGTCGTCGCGGTGGTTGTGGAACCAGTCGCTGGCACGGCGGGTCTTCTCTATGACCGCCCCACGGAAACGGGGCACTTCATAGGGAAACAGGTTGTGGTTGAAGCGAAGGTAGAGATACTTGATCCTGCGCATGCGGGCTTGGGTGTTGCGGGTCGTTTTTGCGTCGAATGTTTGGGAAAACAAGGTCCGCGCAAGTTACACCCTGCTCATTAAAAGGGCAAATCGGAATTTTATTCGGACCAACGAACGGTATGGTTTTTTTAACGAGTGGTCACCTTGTTGACTTTTATCATCTGCCCGGGCAGCGGGTTCAGCATTTCCTCAAACTTCGCGAAGGGGCAGATGCTAATTTTGCCGCCATGATACCCGAAGCCGAGTGGTGGACACAGGTGGTCGAGGCGGCCCGACAGCTGCACTGGACCGAGACGCTGGCCGTGTTGCTGGGTGTGGTGTACGTGGTGCTGGCTGCCCGCGGCAGTCGGTGGTGCTGGCCGCCCGGCATCGTGAGCTGTGCGCTGTGGGCATGGGCCACCTTCACGCTTTACAACCTTTGGGTGGATGCCTTGCTGCAGCTCTTCTACGTGGCCATGGGCGTGTGGGGCTGGTACCATTGGAAGCCCGGCGGGGCGGCCGACGAGCTGCCCATCACCACCATGCGTGCGGCCGACCACCTGCGGGTATGGGGCATCGGCTTGCCGCTGGCCCTGCTGTTCGGCTGGTTTTTCGACACATACACGCCGGCGGCGGCCACCTGGCTCGATGCGTTCACGACAGTGTTCGCCATACTGACCACCTGGCTGGTCGTGGAGAAGAAACTCGAAAACTGGCTCTACTGGGTGCTGGTCGACAGTCTGTACGTGTACCTGTACGCACGTCAGGGGGCCTGGCTGTTCATGTTGCTGATGATGGCCTATACGCTGATCGCCATCTCCGGCTGGTTCCGTTGGCGCAGGCTCATGGAGCAGCGCGCGGAACAAACAGCATAGAAACCGTAGCGTACCCCCGATGGACAGGGACAGGCGCTGCGGCCTTGCGCGAGACAGTGCACTTCCCCCAACCATTTTTTGGGGCGACCCGATACCTGACCTGAGTCTACTGCAAAAAGTCGATGGACGATAGACGATGGATGCCCAAGTCGCATTCATAACAATATTGGAAATCAACTTTAAACACTAAACTTTAAACTTCAAACTCAAACGCTCAACCCTCAGCGCTACACCCTCAACCATTTTTTGCAGGGGACTCTGACCTGAATACTTCGACCGATGAAGCAAGCCCATGTACTTTCTCTTTCGCCTTTCGGCAAATGGAGCCTGGCCGCTGCCCTGGCACTGCTGCCCTTTTTGGCGAAAGCCTGGCAGATGGACAGCGTGCGCCACGCCTTCGTGAAAAAGATTCACGAGCCCATACGGCCCGATGGCGTACTCGACGAGCCGGTCTGGCAGACGATCGAGCCGGTGAACCACTTCTGGCAGTACTCGCCTTCCGACTCGGTGCTGGCCGAGTACCAGACGGAGCTCTACTTCGCCTATGACGACCAGTACCTGTACGTGGGTGTGAAGTGCCATGCGGCCGGCAACCGCTTCATCGTGCCTTCGCTGCGTCGCGACTATCGCGGCGGCGGCTCCGACAACATCAACCTGCTGTTCGACACCTTCAACGACCGCACCAACGCCTTCCACTTCGGCCTCAACCCCTATGGCGTACGGCGCGAGTCGCTCATCTCCAACGGGGGCCGAGAGCGCAGCGACTTCGACTCGTCGTGGGACAACCGCTGGCAGGGCGACGCAAAGATGTACGACAATTACTGGACGGCCGAGTTCGCCATCCCCTTCCGCACGCTGCGCTACCAGGAAGGCCAGAAGTACTGGCGCTTCAACTGCTACCGCATCGACGCGCAGAACAACGAGTTCTCCGTCTGGCAGCGCATCCCCCGCAACCAGTGGGTGTTCAACGTGGCCTACATGGGCGTGCTCGAGTTCGAAGAGCCGCTGGGCAAGCCCGGCCGCAACCTCTCACTCATCCCCTACGTCACGGCCGACATGTCGCAGGACTTCCTCGAAGACGGCGGCGAGCCGCACACGGGCTTCAATGCCGGCGGCGACATGAAGGTCAGCCTCAGCGCCGGGCTCAACCTCGACCTCACGGTCAACCCCGACTTCAGTCAGGTGGAGGTGGATCGCCAGGTGACCAACCTGACGCGCTTCGAGATCTCCCTTCCGGAAAAGCGGCAGTTCTTCCTCGAGAATGCCGACCTGTTCGGGCGCTTCGGCGAGGAGCGCATCAACCCCTTCTTCTCGCGGCGCATCGGCATCAGCATCGACACGGCTACGGGGCAAAATATCCAGAACCCCATCTGGTTCGGCGCGCGCCTGAGCGGCAAGCTGACCGAGGATTGGCGCGTGGGCCTGCTCGACATCCAGGCCGCACCCGACGCCTCCAACGGCCTGCCGGCATACAACTACGCCGTGGCGGCGGTGCAGCGGCGCGTGTTCACGCGGTCCAACATCGGCGCCATCCTCGTCAACAAGCAGGCGATGGACGAGCCCGGCAGCGACGAGTTCAACGCCTTCAACCGCGTGCTTGGCGTACACTACAACCACTTCTCTGCCGACAACCGCTGGGTGGGGCGGGCCTACTACCTGCGCTCGCTCTCGCCAGAAGGGGGCACCCATGCCGATGCCCACGGCGCCGGCATCAGCTATACCGAGCGGCGCTTCATGGTGGCCTGGACGCACAGCTACGTGGGCGAGGACTTCCGCGCCGAGGTGGGCTTCGTGCCGCGCACCAACTTCTGGCGCATCAAGCCCGAAGCGCGCCTCTATTTCTACTCGCCCGATGGCCTGCTCAACCAGCACGGGCCGGGCGTCGAGGCTGAGGTATTTTTCAAACCGGGGCTGGGCCGCACCGACCACAAGCTGGGCGCCTACTGGGACGTGCAGTTCCGCGACAACAGCCGGGGCCGCATCACCCTGCAACACAACTACATCTTCCTCGAAGACGAGTTCGACCCCACGCGCAGCGACGACGCCACGCCCCTGCCCGGGCAGCAGGGCTACGACTTCGTGGACGTGGAGATGCGGTACGGATCCGACCGCCGCAAAGCCCTCGCATGGCGGGGCCGCGCCACCATCGGACAGTTCTACAACGGCTTCCGCACCAGCATCAACGGCGCCCTCTCGTGGCGCCTCCAGCCGCGCGCCGTCATCGAGCTGAACACCAGCTACAACTACGTGACACTGCCCGATCCCTACCCCACCGCCACCATCGTGCTCATCGGCCCGCGCATCGATCTGACGTTCTCGCGCTCGCTGTTCCTCACCACCTTTTTCCAGTACAACAGCCAGATCGACAACATCAACGTCAATGCCCGCCTGCAATGGCGCTTCGCACCCGTGTCCGACATTTTCCTGGTCTATACCGACAACTACTACGCCACCGACCTGGGCAAGAAGAACCGCGCCATCGTGTTCAAAATGTCGTATTGGCTGAATCCGTGATGTTTGTGAGGAGGGAAGAGAGAGGAGTGAGGAGGGAAGAGAGAGGAGTGAGGAGGGAAGAGAGAGGAGAGTCCTTTTCGCAGGGTTTGGTCAAATCGGACAAATTGGGTGAATCGGGCAAATCGGTTCTTCACATTCTGAGTCTGCTGCAAAAAGTCGATGGACGAT